>JAIXUR010000433.1 GCA_027483425.1 Cyanobacteriota bacterium
AGAAATCCTCTAAACAGGATTATGGGTTTGGTCATCCAGTCTGCTTTAGCAGACTTTAGCCATGAGCCAGGGAGTTCACTCCCTGGTGGTTCGGGTCGTAGTCCCCCTGATGACAGGACATGGGTGAACCTCCAGCGATGCCATGCGGTACATTGCTGTTGTCCCGGCTGATCCTTGGCAAAGCCTCGGTGAAACCCAGGAATTAGCTAGAATTTGATCGGGACTTATTTCTGGGGTCGCCACGCATTGGGCCTACCCCATACAACCGAACCCGCAGGGAGGCCGCCCGGCATGGTATCGATCACGCAACCCCAGGTGCATGTGTGGACTCGCGATGAGTACCACCGCATGGCCGATCTCGGCTTCTTTGAGGGGCGACGGGTAGAGTTAGTCGAGGGTCAGGTAATTGATATGGCCGCCATGAGAAGCCCCCACGCCACCGCCGTTGACCTGGTGGATGCAGCCCTTAAGGCGGTGTTTGGCCCTGGCTACTACATTCGCCAGCAAAAGCCCTTTGTGGTTAGCGATATCTCTGAGCCAGAGCCCGATGTGGCGGTGGTGCCGGGCACCATTCGTGACTACGCCGAGGCCCACCCCACCGCAGCCGCGCTACTGGTGGAAGTCGCCGATACCTCGGTGAGCTATGACCGCACGGAAAAAGGGAGCCTCTACGCTAAGGCTGGCATTGCCGAATCCTGGATTTTGAATTTGGTTAAGCGACAGCTGGAGGTCTACCAGCAGCCCGTAGAGGATGACGAGACCCCCTATGGATGGCGCTATGGCGAGGTCGCGATCTATCAACTAGGACAGACGGTTGCGCCGTTGGCCGCCCCTGACAGGAGGGTGGCGGTTGAAGACTTACTCCCCTAGGGGCTGGTCTTTCTGAGTTGGATTCAGCATCAAAGAGTCAGGTCTAAGGTTGCGGATAAAATGCCGGGTTCTGCCGTGGGTTGGAGCTGAAAACCGACCCGCTTACACAGGTGCTGCATGCCATGGTTCTCAGCCAAAATTTCCCCGGTCAGGCGCTGCAGCCCTTCGGCGCGGGCCACCTCGATCAGGTGGGTCAGAAGCTCGGTACCAAAGCCCTGGCCCTGGTAGGGATCGGCTACCAGCATGGCAAACTCGGCCTCGGGCAGGCCGTGCTTTTGGGTGAGACGACAGACGCCGATGATTTTGGGGTCAGGGGCACTCACCTCGGCGACCAAGGCGATCTCGCGATCGTAGTCGTTAAAGCAGATGCGGGTGAGGCGATCGTGGGCCACCCGGGCGCTGTACTTGATGGCATGGAAGTAGCGTAGGTAAATGCTGTGATCAGACAGCATGTCGTGGAAGGCGATAATCAGCGGCTCATCTTCGGGGCGAATGGGGCGAATGGTGAGGCCATCGCGCCCAGTCCAGAGGTATTGGGTGGGGTAGGGGCGAATGGCCAGGGGGATAGGGGGTGAGGTCGGCGATCGCAAAATCACCCGCGCATCCAGCGCCAGCAGTCCATGGGGGGATGCCAGCAGTGGGTTGATGTCGATGGACTCGATCTCGGGCTGTTCGGCGACGAGCTGGCTAAATTGCACCAGCAATTGCTCGAGGGCATCGAGATCGACGGCCTGGCGACCCCGCACCCCTTGGAGGGCCTTGTAGATCAGGGTATTTTCCATCAGGCGGCGGGCCAGGGTGCTGTTCAGGGGGGGCAGGGCGATCGCACTGTCCTGAAACACCTCCACCAGCTGGCCGCCGGTGCCAAACACCAGCACTGGGCCAAACTGTGGGTCTTGGCTACTGCCCAAAATTAGCTCGTAGCCATCGATGCGGATCATCGGCTGTACGGTAACGCCTTGGAAATGCTCAGCCCCCGCTCGTTCGGTAACGCTGGTGTGAATGCGATCGAAGGCGCGGCGGACGGCGTGGTCGCTGTCGAGATTGAGCTGCACACCGCCCACATCGGTTTTGTGGGTGAGGGTGTGGCTGTAGAGCTTGAGCACGACGGGGTAGCCAATGGCATCGGCGGCGGCGATCGCATCCGCCGCCGTCACCGCAATTTGGGTCGGCACCACTGGTATACCGTAGGCCGCCAGCACCGCCTTAGAGTCGGTCTCGGTGAGAATGGCCTGATTTTCGGCCTGGGCCTGGTGCAGAATGGCCGCCACCGCCGCCCGATCGACCCCGTGGTGGAGGGTCAGAGCCGGGGTTTCGTACAGCCCCTTGAGGGCATAGCTGTGCCGCCACAGAAGCCCAAACAACCGGGCCGCCTGGTCGGGGTAGCGGTAGGTGGGGATACCCGCCTGGTTGAGGATCGCTTCCCCCTCATCCACCTCAGCGCCCCCCATCCAGCTGGCCAAAATCGGCTGGGTTGAGCCGCTGGCCCGCCAACTGTCCACCACCGCCTGGGCGGTGGCGGTGGGATCGGTCATGGCCTGGGGGGTAAGCACTACCAGGCAGCCGTCGGACTCGGGGTCGGTCAGGGTGGTCTTTAGCGCCTGGGCAAAGCGTCCCGGTTCGGCGTCCCCCAGAATGTCGATGGGGTTGCCGTGGCTCCAGTGGAGGGGCAGCGCAGCGTTGAGAGCGTCCAGGCTGGGCAGGGATACCTGGGCCAGGGTGCCCCCAGCGCGGATCAGGGCGTCGGTGGCCAGCACGCCCGGCCCCCCCGCATTGGTGATGATGCTCAGGCGCGGCCCACGGGGACGGGGCTGTTTGGCCAGCACCTCGGCCACGTCAAACAGTTCTTCGATATGGTCGACCCGCAGCACCCCGCAGCGACGAAAGGCGGCATCGAGCACCGCATCGCTGCCCGTGAGCGACCCAGTGTGGGAGGCCGCCGCCTGGGCCGCCGCCTCGGTGCGTCCGGCCTTAATCACAATAATTGGCTTACTCAGGGCCACCTCCCGCGCCGCCGACAAAAACGATCGCGCGTCGCCAATCGACTCCATATAGATGACGATGCTGTGGGTATGGGGGTCATCGCCCAGGTAGTCGATCAGGTCGCCCCAGCCCACATCGAGCATCGAACCCAGGGAGATAAAGGCGCTAAAGCCGACATTTTCCCGCAGGCTCCAGTCCAAAATTGAGGTGCACAGCGCACCGCTCTGGCTAATGAAGCCGACGTTGCCCCGCTGGGCCATCTGGCTGGCGAAGGTGGCATTGAAGCCGGTGAGGGGGTTTTGAATGCCCAGGCAGTTGGGGCCAATGATCCGCAGCCGCCCCGCCGCGATCGCCTTAATCTGCCGCTCCAGCTCAATGCCCTCGGGGCCAATCTCTTTGAACCCCGCCGAGAGAATAATCGCCCCCTTCACCCCCGCATCCACACAGTCTTGCACGACGGCGGGCACCCCAGGGGCGGGGATGGCGATGATGGCGAGATCAGGGGCTTCGGGCAGGGATGCGATGCGATCGAAGGCCTGAATGCCCAGCACATTGCGACGCTTGGGGTTAATCGGATAGACCGTGCCGCCAAAGGGGTGGCTAATCAGATTCCACAGCACCGTGCGCCCCACGCTGCCGGGCCGCTCCGTCGCTCCAATCACCGCCACGGAACGGGGAGCAAAGATCGAGTCCAGGGGGTGATGTCCAGTTTTCCAAAGATCCGTCGCTGGATCGGGGCAGGTCAGCATGGTTATGTCCTCGCGATAATAAACAGTCTAGGGATTTTGGATTGCTGCTAGCAAATTCTGGGGAGTTGTTCGCCGCTGATGTAGTCGAGCATGCGGGCGCTACCGATCGCATGTCTCAGCGTCACCATCCCCTGCAAAACGCTGAAATTGTCTAGGCTGGTCGGCGGCTTCACTCGGCCAATTTGTTGGGCTGAGCAATCTGGGCTGGTCGGGCACATCGCTTGCAGGATCTCAAGCGCGGCGTCTGCCTGAGACTCGGGGACGATCGCGATAAACCGACCTTCATTGGCGACGTAGAGGGGGTCTAAGCCGAGAATTTCGCAGGCACCCTGCACCGCTTCACAGATGGGAATGCGGGGTTCGTCGAGTTCGATGGCGAGGTGGGCTGCGATCGCAATCTCATTCAACGCCGTCGCCAACCCACCCCGGGTCAAATCGCGCAGGCAGTGCAGCTCAAGACCTGCCGCCAGTAGGGCTTGGACGGCCTCACTCAGGGGAGCCAGATCGCTTTCCAGGGTGGTTTCAAAGCCGAGCCCTTCCCGCTGGGCCATGATGGCAATGCCGTGGCGACCAATATCGCCGCTGAGCAGAATGACATCCCCTGCCTGCACCGATTTGGGGGTGATCTGCCAGGGATGATCAATGCTGCCGACCCCGGCAGTGTTGATATACAACCCGTCGCCCTTGCCCCGCTCCACCACCTTGGTATCGCCCGTGACGATGGCCACCCCCGCCCGCACCGCTGCGGTCTGAATCGATTGCACCACCCGCCAGAGGGTTTCCATGGGCAACCCTTCTTCGAGAATGAAGCCCAGGCTGAGGTAGAGGGGCTTGGCCCCGGCCATGGCCAGATCATTGACGGTGCCGTAGACGGCCATGGCCCCAATGTCGCCCCCCGCAAAGAACAGTGGCGACACCACGTAGGAGTCGGTGGTGAAGGCCAGGCGTCCGTGGGGAAGGTCGAGCCGCGCAGCGTCGTGCTGCCCGGCGGGGTGGGTGCCAAAGGCAGGCAAAAACATGTGCTCGATCAGCTGGTGCATGAAGCGACCGCCCCCACCGTGGGCCATGAGCACGTGGGGATACTGTTGCAGGGGAATGGGGCAGGTGGTGGGGAAGGGTTGGGCAGTCATGGGGTACAGATTTTAGCCTTCGGTAGAGGACGAATTAGTTGGCATCATCGGCTTCCCCGATTGCAAGTTGGGCTGCGCTGCGAATATGTAAAACCCGCACCGTAGGAGTGGGCTGGTCGTCGAGTACGGTAAACAGAATGCGGTAAGTATTTTTGCCTTGACCGTAGAGAAGGTGGCGAATTTCTTGGCTAAAGAAGGCGTTTTCCCTGGCGATGGGACATCGGCAGGGCATGATTTTAAGGCTAGCGATCGCGGTAATGAGCTGCTGGTACCATTCTTGAGCTCGTTCAGGGCTGGTGTATTGGGAAAAGTTTAGAAAGGCGGCATCAGCTTCGGCCTTTGCTGTGCTAGATAGATCAACCCGGTAGGTCATGGCTCTAGAGCAAGGCCATGTTTCTGGTTTTGCTCGACGATGAAGGCTTCGAGGCTGGAAAAATGACCTTGATCAAAGTCTTTGAGGCCCTGCTGAATGCCTTCTAGTGCAGCGAAGAAGTCATCATCTTTGAGGCTAAGCCCCAGAGTGAGAACTGCCAGGGCGGTGTGTTGAATATCTTGCCCAGTGGCTTCGGCGCGTTGGTGGAGCAGGGCTTCGATGTGGGGCGGCAGCTCAAGGGTGATAGACATGGTGGGTCAGGCGCGAGGGTTGATTCATCATAACAATAGCCAGGGAGCCCAATAACAATAGCCAGGGAGCCCAATTATTTGTAGGGTGGGTCATCGCTACAGACCCCAATTTTGCGCCGCAGCTAGCCAGTCAGACCCACCGCTCACCCCAATCGAGCACCTCGTCCTGGGTAAGTGGTTTTGGTGCGGCTGCACCAAAACCTTTGGCGATCGCTGCGATTACGTGGCAGTGCC
>JAIXUR010000270.1 GCA_027483425.1 Cyanobacteriota bacterium
CGCGGCCCCTACCCGCTCGGCTCGGCCATGGAATTTAACCCTTTGTAGACCCATTCAACCAGCTAGGACGGTAATGTAAATCCATTGCTACCTGTTCTGCCCGCTAGCGGCCCAGACCTAGCCTGGCTCCAGCGTTGCCGATGCTCTACAACTAACCTGCCATGGTTGATCGCCCGTCTAACTCTAGTGTGGATACTCGCGGCGCGGTGCAGCGGGTACTGCTGATTACTCTGTTTCTCAACCTGGTGGTGGTGGCCCTCAAGGCGACCGTGGGCTTGCTCACCGGCTCGTTGAGCATGCTGGCCGATGCCCTCCACAGCGTGACCGACGGGGTCAACAACGTACTGGGGTTGGCCACGAATCGTTTGGCCGACCCCCAGCCCGATCGCGACCATCCCTACGGCCACCACAAGTTTGAGGCGGTGGGGGCGCTGGGGATCGCGGCCTTTTTGGGCATTGCCTGTTTTGAAATTCTCAAGAGCGCGGTCGATCGCCTGTTTTCTAAGGGCGATCCGGTGACCATGGGCCCGGCGGCCCTGTGGATTATGCTGCTGGTGCTGGGTATCAACATGTTTGTCGCCTTCTATGAGCGGCGAGTGGGTCTGGCCCTGAAGAGCAAAATTTTGGTGGCCGATGCCCGCCACACCATGGGCGACATTTGGATCACCATCGTGGTGATTGCTGGTCTGATTGGGGTGTGGCAGGGGCTGACCTGGCTCGATGTGGCCCTGGCGTTTCCGGTGGCGCTGTTGGTGTTTAAGAGCGGCTGGACGGTTTTGCGCGAAAACCTGCCCTGGCTAGTCGACGAAATGGCGATCGCCCCGGAGGTGATTCATGACCAGGTAATGCAGATTTCCGGTGTGGTCAATTGCCACAGTATTGCCTCCCGAGGGCTGCTGGGGCGGCAGGTGTTTATCGACATGCACCTGGTGGTCAAGCCCACCGATATCCGTGCCGCCCACTCCATTACCGAGGCGGTAGAAGACCACCTCGCGGAGGTCTATGGCCCGGCCCGCATTACGATCCATGTCGAACCCCTGGAGTACACCTCCGAGGAGATCACCTATTAATAATCCAGCTCTTCTTCGTACTCGGTGACTTTTTTCTTTTGGGGAATATTCAGGGGTTTCGCGTCGTAGGGGGCACCCTCGTCTTCCTCAGACCAGACATCGTCGGTCACGTCTTGAAAATCGGCGTCGTAGGCAGCGCGGCTACCCTGACTCCCAGGTTCACTCCAGGTGCTTGGGTTATCTAGGGCGGCGGCCTGGTAGCGTTCGGCGGGCTGTTGGGCCTGGAGGGGTTGCTCCAACCGCTCGGGCTGGCCCCAGTCGTCGTCGCTCCAGCGCTCTTCGGCGGTGGCCGGGCGAGCTTTGGTGAAGTCGGCGGCCACCTGCACCCCAGAGGGCAACTGGTTGGCGGTCGACACCGGCATGATGTATTCGCTGTCGTCGTTGCGATCCCAGGGGGCGCTGCCAATGCCCAGGCGCTCCAGCAGCCCAACGCTGAGCTGCACCATTTTTTCTTCGGCCCCCTCGAATACGATCAGGCGATCGGGGCCACTGCTGACGACTTCGTCGATGGAGAGCTCATAGGTGCTGATCACCTGGTCAGGAATCTGGGGCAGGCCAAAGGAGGCGATCACAATGGTTTCGAGGCGGCCGTTGGTGACGTCAAACTTAAAGCCGCGCACTCGGCCCAGGGGTTCACCGGTTTCGGTGATCACTTCGCAGTTGACCAGGGTGCTGTAGGCGGCAACGCTGACCTCGTCTTCTAGGGCGGCCTCGTCGTCAACCAAAATAACGTCGCCAATTTGGCGAATGCTGGTCAGGGCCATGACCTGCTGGGTGCTCGACACTAACCCAGACATAATATTTTCTCGCAGGCCAATGGCTACGACTTCTCGCTGGTCGACATCAACCCAAACTTGACTCACAATGCCTAGCCGCTGGCCAGAATTGCGGGTGATTACCTGGGTACCCAAGAAGTCAGCGCGGAGACGATATTTGTCTAAGGTCATGTTTAATCCATCTCGTGGGCCGAGACACGCGATCGCAAGGTTAAGACCAGGCTTTGGAGCAACCGCGTTACTCAATGCAACACGGCATTCTAGACCTGAATAGCTATCTTAACCAGAACCGTCTAATTCTACAGGAGGGAAGACCGAACCACCAGATGCCGAGTAGGGCTGTCATGGCCAGGCCGAACCATGGGGTGAAACCCAGGGCAGAAGACGTTGACGATCTGGCAGCGTCACTCAACGATGACAGATCGGCAACATAGACGGGCCTAGCTCCCTCTGCCAGAATTTGGCCATGGGAAGGGCAGGCAGCGCATTACGGCAGGTTTTGGAGACCTACGGCATTAGCCAAAACAAGCTGGCGGTGACGATGGGGACGGATCGCGCCAACATCAACCGCTGGGTGAAAGATCTTCGTGATCCAGCCGGGGACGTGATTTTTGAGATTTCGGCAAGCTAAAAAACGATTGGGTAGGTCAACCATGGCTCTATGGAAAAAGGCCAATCTGGATCCAGATAACTCTTGCAGCGAGTTGTAGTGTGCTGTTGAGGTTAAGTCTTGCTGTCGTAATTCGGCCCTTGGGCGATAAGCCAGTAATTGCACCTGTTATCTCTGATGCTTGAAAATGGTCTGACCAAGTGTCTTGCCGAGGGTGAAAGATTGCAGCAGTAGCACCAGTCACGGGATCAATACTTTCTAAGCATGTACCTTTTTTCAGGTTGCAAGAACGGCAGGAGAGGGCAAGGTTATCGTCCTGACTGGTGCCACCCTTCGCTAACGGAATAATGTGCTCAACCTCGAATGGGAAGTTGAAGACCAATTCTGGTGCACGACAGTACTCGCAACGATGGCCAGCCCTAGCTGCTACGGAGTCGTACCTAGGGTTCACGGCTAATTTGCGTCAACATTGCGGCAGATCGCGCTGTAGCGGCCTTGAGTTCGGCGGCGGCAAGGTTGTCTAGCTCGGCTTGCAGATTGGCTGGCAGGGTTAGATCTTGGTCATTGGCGTTGTGCCAAAGTGCCATCAGATCGGCTAGGCGCTGCTGCTGGGCCGCGCCAAAAAAGTGATCTGGCCCAACACTTTGGATCAGCAGCATGGCCGGGAAGTCGTCGGCTAGCTCGGCGGTTAGCGCATCTAGGGCTTCACCAGCAGTTTTGCCGACCGATTGCCGATCGCCGGAGATAGCGCGATAGACCCGATGACCACTGTCGTCGGAGATGGGAAGAATAGCTACGGTGGTCATGATTCACCCAGAGAGCTTTGAATTGATTATAGGAGGATGTTTAGCGATGCAACCTCGGCTTCCTTGGCTAGGGCTGTTGTTGCACCCACCGGGTGAGTACGCGCATGAGTTTGCCGGAGCTGTGGGGCATGGCGAGGCTCCACTCGTTGATGTGGGCAAAGCCGCGCAGGTGAAGGTTTTGAATGATCGTTTCAATGCCCTGGGCGCTACCAATGACCATGAGCTGTACAGGTTCACGGCTCTCGGCGGTGGGCTCGGTGGGCTGAGGTGCCGGTACAGCGGGGAGAAAGGCGGAGTGGCGGAGGTGGATGGAAGAATGGTCAGGCTGAGACATAGAGCAGGATTTGTTGACGTTTTGGTAGCATAGCCTAACGCTGACAGATTGGCAACATAGACGAGCCTGTCCCTCTCTGCCAGAATTTGGCCATGGGAAGGGCAGGCAGCGCACTACGACAGGTTTTGGAGACCTACGGCATTAGCCAAAACAAGTTGGCGGTGGCGATGGGCACAGCTCGCGCCAATGTGAACCGCTGGGTGAAAGAGCTTCGTGATCCAGCCGGGGATGTGATTTTTGAGATTAAAGAGGCTCTGAGGCAGATCAATCAAGACGCTGCTGACGAGTTCGTTGGCCTGTATCTAGGTGACGCTCCCCAGAACTCACTATGATTGAGGGATGAAGGTGTCCCTATGGAGCTATGGGTAAAGCGCTTAGGTAGGTAAACCATGCAACTAGGGACACGTACGTTCGCCATCCAAGATAAAACACTCAATAGCCATCCAAGATAAAACACTCAATGTTTTGATCCGAGAATTGGGAGATGAGTGTGGCCGGGTGTTAGAGCTGATTCATCAGCTTCAATTACCTGAACCGCAGGATAGTCAGAAGGCTTATATCTTAGCTGAGCTAATTGCTTCAGCCGCTCACTTGAATAGCCATTGTGGTGAAGATTTTCAAGATTCTTTAGCTAATGAACTAGAGCAGTTATCAG
>JAIXUR010000005.1 GCA_027483425.1 Cyanobacteriota bacterium
ACAGCAAAAACGCTGATTTTTGAGGACATTAGCCTACGACCTAGGTATAACCTGAGATACTCTTTGACTTTTCAAACACCCTCTCAGGTCAATTCTGGAAACAAAAATACCGAAGAATTTTGCTTCCTCCCAAGGGCGAAAGCCCTGCGCCCCTCCGTGGGGGTATCTAGGGGGTATCTTCTTTACCCAGAAATCTCCTCAGCGCCTTGATGTCGATCGCAGCGAACTTCCCCGTCATCCAGACGACCCAGGGACATCTGCACCTTCCCCAAACTCTCACCCCAGGGTTGCGGAAACCAAAAACCTGTGTTGTAGTATAGATACTACAACGTACTCGACCGCAGGACGTGACTCGTCATGGCTACCTTTCAGAACGTTATTAGCTACTACAGCCGCTATCGCCGGGCGGCGATCCTGAGCATTGCCGCCAGCAGTCTGTTTCAGGTTGTCGATTTGGCGGTGCCCTACTGCATTGGCCAAATTCTCAACGTTCTCTCTAAACAGCCCGTCGATCCCCTGGCCCAGGGGGTGATTGACCGGGTCGGTGCCGGGGTGCGCTATCCGGCGGGGCCAGGGTTGGCGATCGCCCTCTTCCTGGCCATCATTTTTGTTGTCACCGTGGTGCGTGCCCCTATTCAGCTCTGGCTAGCGGAGTGGTTCCACTGGGATATTGCCCTGCGCACCCGGCGCGACCACTCCCTGGCGGTGGTGCGCAAGCTCTTGACTCTCCCCCTGGGCTTCTACGACGAAAATAACCCTGGCCGTATTGCCGGACGGGTGGCCCGAGGGTTGTCAAACCACACCTGGACCTACCCCGAAATTGCGGGGCAGTTGATTCCTAAGCTGTTTCGGATTGCCGGTATTTTTCTGCTGATCGCCTGGATCGACTGGCGCATTGCCCTGACATTTTTGGTGTCGTTCATCGTGATTTTGAGCTTTAGCTTTAAGGACCTGGTGCGTCTGAATAAGAAGGAGCAAGTCCTCGATAGCTACATGGAAAATACCGAAAGCCGCACCTCTGAGATTGTCACCAATATCAAAACGGTGAAGGCCTTTGCCGCCGAGGGTCAAGAGCTGAAACGGCAGAGCCAGCGCCTCGAGCGCGAGTTCACCGTGGTGATTCGCATTATCCACAAGGGCTACGTCATCCTCGCCACCTGGCAGGATTTAATCGTCCAGAGCTGTGTGTTTGGCATCTTGGTTCTCGCCCTGCTGGCGACCCTACAAGGGCACATCTCCATCGGGCACTTTATCACCACCCTGACAGTGTCGAGCATGGCCTACTCCGAGATGGAGCCAATTAGCAACCTGGCGGAAATTTTTGCCCGGCGCTATGCCTCCATGCTGCGGTTCCATGAATTCATGGCCGAGCCCCTGGGCACCGACGCGGTGAACCTCGCCGATGGGCCCAACAGCTTGCCCACCTACCAGTTCACCGGTAAGGTGCACTTTGACCAGGTGAGCTTTGGCTACGACGATGAAAAGCCCGTGCTGCAAGGCATTGACCTACTGATTGAGCCCTACCAAACGGTGGCGCTCGTGGGGCGATCGGGCTCCGGTAAGTCGACCCTGGTGAAGCTGCTGTTTCGCTACTTCGACCCCAATAGCGGGCGCATTCTCATGGATGGCGACGACATTCGTCACCTCGATGTGACCGGGTACCGGCGACGGCTGGCGATCGTGCACCAGGAGGTCGATGTGTTTAACGGCACCCTGCTCGACAACCTCAAGTACGGCAACCCCACCGCCACCCTGGAGCAGGTGCATGAAGCCTGCCGCATCGCTCGGGTAGACGAGTTTATTCACCGCCTACCCAAGGGGTACTACACCGTGGTCGGCGAACGCGGGGTGCGGCTTTCGGGGGGGCAGCGGCAGCGGTTGGGCATTGCCCGCGCATTGCTGGTCAACCCCGACGTGCTGGTGTTTGACGAGGCTACCTCGAGCCTCGACTATGAGTCGGAGCGTTCCATTCAACTGGCCATGCGCTCTATTCTCGGTACCCGCACCACGGTGATCATCGCCCACCGACTCAGCACCGTGCGAGAGGCCGATAAGATTGTCGTGCTCGAGGCAGGCCGCATTGCCGAGGTGGGCAACCACGAAGAGCTGCTGGCCCACGGCGGTATCTACCACCGTCTGCACGTGCTACAAGAAACCGGCGAACTGCTGAGCTAAGCCCCTCGCGATATGGGGCAGACACACAATAGGGCAGACACACAGGTCTGCCCCTACAAACCCTCTCCGAATATAGGACAGACCCATGGGTCGTCCCCGCGATATCGGGCAGACACATAGGTCTGCCCCTACAAACCCGCCCTCTCCGAAGGGCAGATACATTTGAAGAGCAGACCCATCCGAAGGGCAGACACACAGGTCTGCCCCTACCCACCTACCACCCACCCACTCACCCCACTGCCCACCCACCCATTCACCCCCACCCCCCGCACCCAGGTCAAACGGCTCCCCAATCGGTCTAACTACGATCGCAGCCAAGTCCACGCCATTCTCGATGAAGGGCTGGTCTGCCACCTGGGCTTTGTGGTCAACGGTCAACCCTTTGTCATTCCCACCGCCTACGGTCGTCTGGAGGATACGATCTACATCCACGGCTCT
>JAIXUR010000138.1 GCA_027483425.1 Cyanobacteriota bacterium
AAAGCCCAAGACTGGCTTCAACAGACGATGGAGCCCAAGCCCGCCGATGCCGAGGGGGATACCTCCAGCGCCTTCGATAGCGCCGACCTGAACCGCTTGGAGGCGGCTTTGGTGGCCCTGGTACGGTCGTCAGCGGACGATGCCGCTGACTCGGGCGAGGCTGAAGCAAGCGAGGGTGAGGGGGATGGTGAGGCCGCCGGGTTAGCGATGTCGGTGCAAGAGTCACCTGAGGAATGGCCCGATGCGATGCGGCCTGGGGAGTCGCTAGATGCCGATACCGAGTCTTCGCCAAAGCCAGAATTACCCCCAGAATTGCCCTCAGAGATGGATCCCAAGCGGCTGATGCAGTCTGTGCTCAGGGCGGCCATGGCCAGCGAACTAGAGGAAGCCTTTCGCGATCGCCCCTTTACCGGTGACCCCATCACCCCTAGCCTGGTGGCCAAGCACCATTTAATGGTGGAGCAACTGATGCGCGCGGTGCTGCGACGGGTCTCTAAACAGGCTAACCGGCTGCTGTGCCAAGCCAAGATTTTGCCCGACCTGCCCGAGGCCCTCATAGAAATGGCGTCGGAGGCCGATATCGGGGTGCCGAGGGGGCGATCGGTGCCCAACGTGCTGAATGTGATGGTGGCCATGTCTGGGGAGGTGGCGGCAGAATTTGACCCCAGCCATGCCGACCTGGACGAGGATGACAGCGACGAGGATGACGAGGATGAGGATGACCGGGATGACGAGATGATGGAGGGCAACATGACCCATCTGGCCGCCATCAACCTGCGGCTGGCCGATCTGGAGTTTGGCGATGTTCAATCGGCTCTCTGGCGCAGCAAGCTCCGCACCGCCGTGGGGCGACTGCGCAAGTTAGGTAAGCAGTACCAGCAGGCCGAGGGAGAGCTGGCCATCTCCCAGGCCGAGCAGGCCTGGCGGGCCGTATGGTACGACGATTCTGCGCGCTAGGATGATGCCCTATGGCCGAAACACCCCCCCTCCCCGACTGGGTGCGGCTCCAGCGAGCCCTCTCGGTGGAGGCCGAAACCGGCTTTAACAACCTGGTGGGTAAGCAGCAGAGCTTTTGCGAGTTTTTGCGAGACAGCCTGCAACAGCCCCCCGCTATCTTGCCGGTAGACCAACGGCCATCATGGCAAAGCCTGGCCCAAAAGTACGACGGCTACATCGACCTCAGCTTTGCCCAGCGGCAGCACCTGGTGGCCGAAACCCGCCGCTTTTTGCACGGTACCCAGCGCCTGCTGGAAAAGCACGCTGAAACCAAGGCCCTGCGTACTCGGGAGAGGAGCTCGGGCGATAGCTCGGGCGAGGCCGAGACCAAACCAACTCGGCAGCCCAAAGCGGCCAAAACGACCCCCCTGACGGCGGCGACTGATACCGGAAGCTTTAGCTTTGGCCTCGATCAGCCGGTCACCTATCTGAAGGGCATTGGCCCCAAAAACGGGGAGCGCCTGGCCAAGCTGGGTCTGCTGACAGTGCAGGATGTGCTCTACTACTACCCCCGCGACCACATCAACTATGCCCAGCAGGTCAAAATTCGCGATTTAGCCCCCGGTGAAACCGTCACCATTGTCGGCACCGTCAAGCGGGTCAACTGCTTCACCAGCCCCCGCAACAAAAAGCTCACCATCTTTGAGCTCCAACTGTCGGATGGCAGTGGCACCCTGAAGCTCAACCGCTTTTACCCCGGCAACCGCTATGCGGCCCCCAGTTGGCAGCAGCAGCAAAAGCGCCAGTACCCCCAGGGGGCGATCGTCGCCGCCTCGGGCCTGGTGAAGGACAGCAAGTTTGGGGTGACGCTGGAGGATCCGCACCTGGAGGTGCTGGACAGTCTGGGCGATCGCATTGAATCCCTCACCATTGGCCGCATGGTGCCGGTGTATTCCCTCACCGAAGGCGTGGCCGCTGACCTGGTGCGCAAGGCGGTGGCGGCCTCCCTACCCGCCGTCCCGGAGTTACAGGATCCCCTACCGGTGGATGTGCGGCAGCGCTATGAGTTGATTAAGGTGGAAGAGGCGATCGCCCAAATTCACTTCCCCCACGACGAAGCGCACCTGGCCACCGCACGCCGCCGCCTGGTGTTTGACGAGTTTTTCTACCTCCAGCTGGGGCTATTGCGCCGCCGCCAACAGCAGCAAGCCCAGCAAACCGCCATTACCCTGGCCCCCACCGGGGAGCTGATCGATCGCTTCTATGACGTGATTCCCTTTAGTCTGACCCACGCTCAGCAGCGGGTGGTCAACGACATTCTGGCCGATCTGCAAAAGCCCGTGCCCATGAACCGGCTGGTGCAGGGAGATGTGGGGTCTGGCAAGACCGTCGTCGCGGTCGTGGCCGTTTTGGCCTCCATTCAATCGGGCTACCAGGCGGCGTTAATGGCCCCGACCGAGGTGCTAGCCGAACAGCACTACCGCAAACTCGTGGAATGGTTCAACCAGCTGCACCTGCCCGTAGAGCTGCTGACCGGGTCTACCCGCGCCGCCAAACGCCGCCAGCTGCTGGGGGAACTGGCCACGGCTGAGCTGAAAATTCTGGTCGGTACCCACGCCCTGATCGAAGACCCGGTGCAGTTTCGAGACCTGGGTCTGGTGGTGATCGACGAGCAGCATCGCTTCGGGGTACAGCAGCGGGCCCGGCTGATGCAGAAGGGGGCTAACCCCCACGTGCTCACCCTCACGGCCACCCCCATTCCCCGCACCCTCACCCTGACCATGCACGGTGACCTGGATGTGAGCCAGATTGACGAACTGCCGCCCGGCCGTAAGGCGATCAAAACCACCCTGTTGACCAACAAAGACCGCTCCCACGCCTACGACCTGATCAAGCGGGAAATTGCCCAGGGTCGGCAGGTGTACGTCGTACTGCCCCTGGTGGAAGAGTCTGAAAAGCTCGATCTCAAATCCGCCGTAGACGAGCACCGGCAGTTGGCGGAGGTGATCTTCCCTGAGTTTACGGTGGGCCTGCTCCACGGGCGCATGTCCTCGGCGGAAAAGGATGCGGCGATCACCGCCTTTCGCAATCAGGAGAGCCACATTTTGGTCTCTACCACCGTGGTAGAGGTGGGGGTAGACGTGCCCAACGCGTCGGTGATGTTGATTGAGCATGCCGAGCGGTTTGGCCTCTCCCAGCTGCACCAGCTGCGGGGCCGGGTGGGCCGGGGGGCCGCCCAGTCCTTCTGCCTGCTCCTCAGTAGTAGCCGCAGCGAGCAGGCCTTGCAGCGGCTCAAGGTGCTGGAGCAATCCCAAGACGGCTTCTTTATCGCCGAGATGGACCTGCGCTTTCGCGGCCCTGGGGAGGTGCTGGGCACCCGCCAATCGGGCCTGCCGGACTTTGCCCTGGCCAGCCTGATCGATGACCAGGACGTGCTGATGGTGGCCCGCGAGGCAGCGGAAGCGATGCTGACGGAAGACCCCACCCTAGGCCGCTGGCCCCGGCTAGCCAAGGAGCTGCAACGGCGCTATGAAAAACTCATGGGTGGCACCATCATGACGTGATCTGCCCTGCCTAGCCCTGCCCCACTAGGGCCAACAGATCGGCTTCGCTGAGAATGGCAATGCCCAGGCCCTCGGCCTTGGTGAGTTTTGACCCAGCTTTTTCGCCCGCTACCAGGTAGTCGGTGGCTTTGCTAATACTGCTGGTCACTTTGCCCCCGGCGGCTTCAATGATGGCCGTTGCTTCGGGACGGGTGAGGGTGGGCAGAGTACCGGTGAGGACGAGGGTTTTGCCGGTCAACGGGCCAGAGTCGGCAGGCGGGAACTCGGTTTCAGCGGCGACGAGCTGGAGACCGGCCTGGCGTAGGCGCTCAATCAGGGTTTGGTTGGCGGGCACCTGAAACCACAGGGCGACGGATTGGGCGATCTCGGGGCCGATGGTGTGGACGGTCTCGATCTGGTCGACGTGGGCGGCGGCGATCGCCTCGGCACTGGGAAAGTGCTGGGCCAGGGTTTTGGCATTGACGGTGCCCACGTGGCGAAGGCCCAGGGCGTAGAGCACCGAGGCCCAGGGGCGGGCTTTGGAGGCGGCGATCGCATCCACCAGTTTCTGGGCCAGCCGCTTACCCATGCGATCGAGGGGTTCTAAATCCTGCTCAGTGAGGCTGTAGAGGTCGGCCACGGATTGGACAAGGCCCTGTTCCACCAGTTGCTTGACCCACTTTTCGCCCAGCCCCTCAATATCGAGGGCGTCGCGCCGGGCCCAGTGGATGATCGCCCCCTGCACGATCGCCGGGCAGGAGCTATTGAGGCAGCGGGTCACGGCCCCGTCGTCGGGCCTGACCAGGGGACTGCCGCACTGGGGGCAATGGGTGGGCATGGCGATGCGCTCAGCCCCGGCGGGCCGCAGTTCCCCGAGCACCCGCACCACCTCGGGGATAATTTCCCCCGCTTTGCGCACGATGACGGTGTCGCCCCGATGAATATCGAGTTCGGCCAGGCGATCGGCATTGTGCAGGGTGGCGCGGGCCACGGTGGAACCGGCCAGCTGCACCGGACGCAGCTCGGCTACGGGGGTGACCGCGCCCGTCCTGCCCACCTGAAAGCTGACGGATTCTAACACCGTGGGCACTTCTTCGGCAGGATACTTGAGGGCCACCGCCCAGCGGGGAAACTTTTGGGTAAAGCCCAGCCGCTGCTGGAGGGCAAAGTCGTTGAGCTTCACCACGACGCCATCGGTCAGGTAGGAGAGCTGGGTGCGCCGGGTCGCCCACTCGTCGTAGTAGGCCTGCACGTCCTGGGCAGACTGGCAGAGCTGGCGGTTGGGGTTAACGCGAAAGCCAAGGGTTTTGAGGAATTCGAGGGCGGCCCATTGGGTGTTCCGTTGAGGCGGTGCCGATTTCATCGACACCGCCTCAACGGGATCAAAATGAATGGTGTAGGCAAAAAAATCCAGCTTGCGGGCGGCCACAATGCGGGAGTCGAGCTGGCGGAGGGTACCAGCGGCGGCGTTGCGGGGGTTGGCAAACAGGGCGTCTCCGTTGGCGACCCGTTCCGCGTTGATTTGATGAAATACATCGAGGGGCAAAAAGGCTTCGCCCCGCACTTCAACTACCGGGGGTGGGTTGTCAGTGTTGAGCCGCAGGGGAATAGAGCGAATGGTGCGGAGGTTTTGGGTGATGTCTTCGCCCGAGACGCCGTCGCCCCGGGTGGCACCGCGCACCAGCAGGCCATGCTCGTAGGTGAGGGCGATCGCAGAGCCGTCGATTTTGAGTTCGGCCACGTAGTCCACCGCCCCGGTTTCGGGGGCCTGGCGTCGCCAGCGGTCTTCCCAGGCGCGAAATTCGGCCAGGTCAAAGGCATTCTCTAGGCTATAGAGGGGAATGCGGTGGCGCACCGAGGTGAACTGGGTGGCGGGCTGTTCGCCGACCCGCTGGGTGGGGCTATCGGGAGTAACGAGATCGGGGTGGGCGGCTTCGAGGTCTTGCAGCTCGCGGTAGAGGCGATCGTAGACCTCGTCGGGCAGGGTGGGGGCATCGAGCACATAGTAGTCGTAGCTGGCGGCTTGCAGCTGCTTTCTGAGGGTCTGCACCCGAGTCACTGCGGATGCGTCTACGCCGTTGGTTTGGCCCATGGTCTCGTCCATTCAAAGTCGCCCGGTGGCTAGTGTAGCGCTCTCCCCTAATTCTCCTCCAGAATGGGCAGTAAGCTGGCCGGCAGTTCCCTGACCAGGTGCCGTTTAAAGGGAACCTGGCTCACCGCTTCGACATAGGCCGATCGCAGAAAAGGCTCGTAGGCTGAGTCGGTGGACAGATAGACCTTGGCAAAGGCCACGCCCAGCGCCTTGTTGATACTACGGTTGAGCTCCAGAGCATCTTCGATACTCTGATCCAGGTCGCGATCGATGTTAAAAATATCATTGGTCATCCGGGTCAGGTCGGCGGTGTGGGACGAGTTCTCCCCCAGGTAGAGATACTTGTCGGTCGTGGTGAGCCAGCGAAAGGCATCCACCTGCTGGGGCACGGCGGGGGCCACCACGTCAAACGCGCCGCCCATGATGACGGTGGGAATTTGAATGCGGCCAATGCCCGATTGGCCAAACAGTTGAGAGACCGGGGCGTAGGCCAGCACCATTTTAACGCGGGGGTCGCGCACCCCCGTTTGGCCCAGAGCTTCCACTACCGCCGGGTCGCTGGTCAGCTCTAGGGCACGGCATTCGAGCAGCTGGGCCGCGTTGATCACAATGTTGGTCTCTGGGGTACACTCGCGCGCCAGGCGATCGAAGTCAATGGTGGCACCGGCCAGGGCCAGGGCTGTGTAGCCACCGAAGGAATGCCCCATGACGGCCACCCGGTCGAGGTTGAGCTTGCCCGCGTAGTCGCTCTGGTTGGTGCGGGCGAGCTGATCGAGCAGGTAGGTAATGTCCAGCGGACGATCGATAAACTCTCGGGCCCTAAAGGTTTCATTGGACAGTCCGGCGAACATGGCGGCTTTTTGGTCGTGGTTACTGCCAATGTGCTCGGGCAGCGCTACCACAAACCCGTAGGAGGCGATGTGGGCACCAATGTCGAGAAAGCTGGTGCGACTGTCGCCCAATCCGTGGGAGATCACCACCACGGGCAGGGTGCCCCGAATCAGCCGCAGGTTCTGGGGCAGATAGACATCGACAGGGTAGGTGCGATCGCGATCGCCATCCTCCAGGCTGAGCGACACCTTACGGGTGCGGAAGGGGCCGAGCTGGGTGAGGTCGGGTAGGGCGGCGAGGTCAACCGGGGGCGGCAGAGCGGCATCGGCCTCCGACTGCTGGGCGATCGCATTGAGTACAGTCACAGTGCGATCGGCCTCGGCGATCGCCTGCTGGGCCGCCGTGACGGCTCGGGTTAAGTTAACCCGCATACTCGCGGTGGGAAAAAGTCGAATGATATCGAGCAGTGAAATCTCACCATCTTCGGCGGCAGCGGCAATGAAGGCTGACCGCAGGGCCTGCTGGCCGTTCTGGCGAGCATCGGTTTGAACCAGGGTGCCCGCAAACAGCAGGGCCTGCTCCCCCATGGGGGTGTAAAACCATTGACTAACCTGCAGGGTATTGGCGGCTCGGCTAGCGGTGAGGGCCTCTCTTAACCCCTGCTGCTGCTCAGGGCTCAGCCGCCGCAGGAAGACCGCTAAATCTGCATCGGCTTCCCCAGTGGCGGCAAAGGCTTCCAGGGAAGCGGTCGAAATTGAACGACTGAGAGGCCCAAACTCAAGAAAGACCGACTCCGACGCCACCCCCGGCCCAGCCATGATGGCCAGGGCGGCGGCCACGAGGGAGCTCAAACCAATCACTGGGCGAACGGCCCAGCGAACCAGACGATGCAGACTAGGCCGGGTATTTTGGGGCATTGACACTCTGGGACGTCCTCTTTTAGAGCATTGTAAGGGTAGTGGCTCCAGGGTGAGAAATTTTGTCTCGATCAGGGGGCAGGAGTCAGAATTTTGGGCCTGTTATGGCCTGAACGCCTACGCCGAATTCTTTGACTAGAGCCTCTTTGGATCTGACTATAGCCGTTCCCAATTGGGTGAGGTACACAATAGGCGAAAACCTCTGTACAGCATAGGCTTCTGCCTTCTGTTTTTATGTACTAGCCCAATGACTTGTACTAGCCCAAGGACAAAGAGCAGCAGGGAATACCCTCTTTAACCTCTTCAAATAGACGCTTAGCATTTATGCATTCAGAAATGCTACTACCATGGATTGGCTCCATAAAACTCAGCCGATCGATGATCCTGAGCGGTCAGCATATTCACCCCAAGGACTGCCAAGGATTTCAATTTTGATTAGCACATTCCAACCCTTTGCAACTGTTTCTACTTATTTCTATATATTTTGACTTTTTCAACAGGTTTATCGGGTTGTGTAAGTGGATGGTTGTAGTTAAATGTAGGATGGGCAAAGGGCAAAGCCCGTGCCCATCGCCCTGATGATGGGCACGCGATGCTTTGCCCATCCTAAGCAGATTTTATATTGAATTGTGCCTTCCTAACTTATCTATAGGAATTGATTTTATGGAGGAAGATGGATATACTACGCTAAGAGGGTGTTTAAAAAGCCAAAGAGCGTCTAAAATCATGCCTAGATTGTAGGCTAATGTCCTCAAAATTGAGCGTTTTTTGATGCCTCTTGGTGGCAAAC
>JAIXUR010000182.1 GCA_027483425.1 Cyanobacteriota bacterium
ACCCCAGCTGTCGTGGTCTACTTCATCGGGGCCTATATGCAAACCCTGATTCCTGCGGTTCCTGTACCGGTCTGGTGGGTGGTTTTTTACGCCCTCTTTGCGTTTATCAATATCCGCGGAGTAGAGCTCACCCTCAAGGTGGGGCTAGTGGTAACGGCCATTGCCACCGCTATCCTGCTCATCTTTGGGCTTTCCGCCGTCTTGTCTGGAAAGTTTGACGGCAGTCTGCTCTTCAACATTCCACCAGCGGGCAGCAACCCAGCTTGGTTGCCCTTTGGCTGGACCGGAGTCTTCAAGGCATTACCCTATGCCATGTGGTTTTACCTCGCCATTGAGCAACTCCCCTTGGCCGCAGAAGAGGCCCACGACACCGTGCGCGACATTCCCAAGGCGCTGATTTGGGGAATTGTTACCCTGCTCGGCCTTTCATTAGTGGTCTTGGTGCTAAATCCAGGGTTGCCCATTGAAGCCATCCAGGCCGATGGCACGGTACTGACCGGAGCCGCCGCCGTCGCTGTCGCCGGAGCCCCCATAGCCGACGGGTTTAAGGTGATTTTTGGGGATGGGCTACTGTTTCGATTGCTCACCATTGCCGCCTTAGCAGGGCTGGTGGCCAGTTTCCACACGATTCTCTACGCGGCCGGGCGAGTGATGTTTTCGCTATCTCGCGCGGGCTACTACCCTCGCTGGATATCCATCGTGAGTAAATGGCATACTCCGGCCATGGCCATTATTGTCAGCAGTTTGATTGGTCTGGCCTGTGCGTTTTTGATTCAGTTTGGCGGCACTGCGGTGGGGCCAGCGCTGCTGAATATGGCCGTGTTTGGCGCGGTCATATCCTACACCATGGTGATGCTCGCCTACATTAAGCTCAAGATCGATCGCCCCCAGTTGGAGCGGCCCTACGTCAGTCCCTTGGGTATTCCGGGTGCAGCGCTTGGGGCGACGTTGTCTATGATTGCGCTGTTGGCCTGCTTCTCTGATCCCGCCTACCGGCCAGGGGTGTGGGGCGTAGCCTTGTTTTTAGCGGCTATGATTGCCTATTTTGTCGTCTACAGCCGCCATAAACTGGTGGCCCGCGCCCCAGAAGAAGAAGATGCCCTGCTGGGTAAGGCGATCCGGGAAATTGAGCACCCTACAATTCCCCATCGGCATCAGTAGGGAGGTGGCCAATGTCTACCGTGGGGCTGTCTGGGGCTGGGGCGATCGCGCTTAGCCCCATAGATTTGAAGACTGCGATTGGGTAATTTCGAACACTATTATCCTACCCCTGTAGGCCTATAGTGCTACTCGACTTTCAGATCGAGTTGTTCTAGAGAGATAACCCATGAGTGGACTTGGTGGCCTAAATAAATCTCCCCATGGCGTTGTGTTGGGTATGGTGCAACTCCAGTTGCCCACCGTCGTTACCCCCGACGACCTCGCCGCCCAGACCCAGCGCATTTGCGATATGGTCGCCAAAGCCCGCCGCAACCTGCCCTCGATGGATCTGGTGGTGTTTCCAGAATATTCGCTCCATGGCCTGTCCATGGACACCAACCCAGCCATTATGTGCCGTCTGGATGGCCCCGAGGTTGCCGCCTTCCGCCAAGCCTGCATTGACAACGCCATCTGGGGCTGTTTCTCGATTATGGAGTACAACCCCGAGGGCTACCCCTACAACAGCGGCATCATTATCGATCCCACCGGGGAGCTCAAGCTCTACTACCGCAAGCTGCATCCCTGGGTACCCGTAGAGCCCTGGGAGCCCGGAAACCTGGGTATTCCGGTCTGCGACGGCCCCAACGGTAGCAAAATTGCGCTGATTATCTGCCACGACGGCATGTTCCCCGAGATGGCGCGAGAATGTGCCTACAAGGGGGCTGAAATCATGATCCGTACGGCGGGCTACACCGCCCCCATTCGTCACTCCTGGCGGATCACCAACCAGGCCAATGCCTTTTGCAATTTAATGACAACCGCATCGGTTTGCATGTGCGGCAGCGATGGCAGCTTCGACTCCATGGGCGAAGGCATGATTGTCAACTTCGATGGTACGCCCATCGTCATGGGCAGCCACCGCCCCGATGAAATCATCACCGCCGAAGTGCGCCCCGATCTGGTGCGGGAGGCCCGCCTGCACTGGGGGGTAGAGAACAACATCTACCAGTTTGGTCATCGCGGCTACGTGGCGGTCAACGGCGGTGCCCAAGACTGCCCCTACACCTACATGAAGGACATGGTCAAAGAGCGCTACCGACTACCCTGGGAGGATCAGGTCGTTCACCAAGATGGCACCTCCTGCGGGTTTCCGGTACCGGCCCGAGCCTACAAAGGCGAGGAAGTCCCGCCGGTACTGAATTAAGCCATTGGCCTTCAACTCAGAGGCTGCTGCTGGAGGCACTGTTGCAGTTGGACTGCCACCCCACGGACATGAGGCTCCAACAGCATGTTGAAATGATGGCCAGGCACTGGATAAACCATCAGCTCGCCAGTAACAACCGAACACCACCCCAAAGAGTCATCCATCCTCTTAGCCATAAATTTGCCGTCATCAGGGAACTGAGCCGCTTTAATCAAGGCCACGCGATGCGGATATTTCGGAAGCCTATAGCTTTTGGTCGCTTGCTCAAAGATTGCGTGCATAGTGACCCAAATAGGCTCAGGCGTAGCCAATTGCGGAGTCATTTGGGGGCGAACGAATACTCCATAGAGAATATCTAAGGCTCGATGTGCTTTCCGATTAAATTCTTCAGCCAGATAACTTGGCGACAAGCGAGGGGTAAACCAGGGTCGTGACAGACAATATGTATCGATGAGAACAAGCAACCCTATATCCTCTCCCTGCCTAGCTAGCTGACAAGCCATTTCATAGGCGACTAACCCACCGAAGGAATAGCCGCACAGAAAGTAGGGGCCCGCAGGCTGAACTGAACGCATTTCTTGGATATAGGCCCTAGCCATGTCTTCGACGTGGGTGTCCGGAGGGGTATCGCCATCCAATCCCCGAGCCTGAAAGCCATATACTGGCTGTTCCGGATCCAAATACCGAAGGAGTGGATAGTAATCCACCACGCTCCCTGATCTGGTGTGAACACAGAACAAAGGTGGCCGCGAGCCATGAGGCTGAATTAAAACTAAGGATTGTCTAGGTTGTTCTTCTAATGTTCCGTTCAGATATCCGGCAAGATTTTCGATAGTAGGTGCTTGAAAAAATGCTCCTAGGGGGACTTGCTGGTTGAAGACATCTTCAATTTGAGCTAGCATGCTAGCGGCACGCAGAGAATTTCCCCCCAGCTCAAAAAAATTATCTCTCACACCAATCGGTTGCATCTGAAGATCTTCTTCCCAAATCTTGGCAATGGCTAGTTCTAAAGAGTCTTTTGGGGCAACAAAGTCGATTTTTAGCTCTAGGGTCTGTCGGTTTAGTTCAGGTTCTGGCAGGGCTTGTCTGTCTAATTTCCCATTGGCGTTGAGGGGAAGTTCTGCGAGAATAACGAAGTAAGAAGGAACCATGTATTCCGGCAAACTCTCCTGTAAGAATTGGCGGATTTCTCGACTAGTCAAGAGTTGCTGCCCATGGGGCAAGACATAAGCTACCAGATAGCGATCGCCCGCACTATCTGTTCGAGCCAGCACGGCACAGTGGGCCACCTGTTGATGTTGACTCAGCACGGCTTCAATCTCTTGTAGCTCAATGCGAAACCCTCGCACCTTCACTTGAGAGTCAATCCGGCCCAGAAATTCTAGGTTGCCGTCAGGCCGACAGCGCACTAGGTCTCCGGTCTTATATAAACGCGTCTTGGCCTCAGCATTGTAAGGATGGGGGATAAACCGTTCCCTGGTCAGCTCAGGCTGCCGGAGATACCCACGGGCCAGCCCGCAGCCACCCAAGTAAAGCTCTCCTGAGTCCCCTGGAGTTACCGCTTGCAAGTGCTCGTCCAGAATATATACTTCGGCATTGGTAATGGGCCGACCAATCGGGGCAATCTTGGCCTCTTCCCCCGGATGGCAGGTCCAGTAGGTGGCATCAATGGAAGCCTCGGTAGGGCCATAGACGTTGTGCAATTGCGTAGTCTCGCTAAAGCTATCTAGAAAACGCTGCTGAAGGACGATAGGTAGTGCTTCTCCACCACAGAAAACATGTCTGAGAGACGTACATTGATCACTCCCTTTCTGCTCTAGAAAAGTCCTGAGCATGGCCGGTACTAGGGCAAGAATACTGATATTTTTTTCGACTATCAGGTTAACCAAATAGGCAATGTCTCGATGGCCACCGGGCTTTGGCAAAACGAGCTGAACCCCCCAAGACAGCGGCCAGAATATCTGCCACACTGAAGGGTCAAAACTAAAGGAAATATTTTGCAGCACGCGATCGCTTGGTGTCAGCGGAAACGTCGATTGCCGCCAGTAAAGCTGGTTGCAAATACCAGCATGGGGAATCATGACTCCCTTGGGTTTTCCCGTAGAGCCTGAGGTATAAATGACGTAGGCTAGGTGCTCAGGATGTATCTCATAGCCAAGATTCGTGGCAGGACAGTGGCTGATAGTTTTTTGATCGGAGTCTAGATAGATGACTTGACCGTTCTGCTGGGGCAGTTGATCAGAGAAATGGGAAGAGCTGAGAATCAAGGAGACCTCCGCCTCAGTCAAAATTGAGGCGGTACGCTCTGTTGGATGGTCGGGATCCAGCGGTAGATAGGCCCCGCCGGCCTTAAGAATGCCCAGCATAGCCACTACCATATCTGGGGAGCGTTCCAGGAAAAGGCCCACGACAGTATCCGGTATCACTCCCTGGCGATGCAAATAATGGGCCAGTTGGTTGGCCTGCTGGTTAAGCTGTTGGTACGTGAGGGTTTGCCGTTCAGAGATCAGCGCGATCGCATCAGGCGTACGCTCAACCTGGGCTTCAAATAGCTGATTCAAAACGGCTATTTGAGGGTCTGGTAGAGAATTTCTCGTTAATTCAAAAGAAATTTTTCTTTGTGCAGAAAACTTTTGATTACTCAGCGTCATTAGATCAACAGTGAAGATGGCCATTGTACCGGACGTGGTAGAGCCCTGATTCAGTGTTTGTCAGAACACTGATAACGCCTTCCTTGTTCGCAATTATGCAAGCAGGAGCCAGTCACCAGAATAGTCCCGGTCACGTGGCTCTAGAGAGTGGATTGTAATGGAGACGTATGAGTTGCACCTTTGCCCCTAAGTCGATAGGCCGACTAAGGGGTAGGCGGCATAAACTCTATCCAAAATAGCCTCTGAGGCCAGCTCCCTAGAATAGATATCCCGTCCGAATGTAGGTATCTTCATTGCAATTACCTGTTCAATAAAGATTGAATGTCATTCGAGAAACCCTACATCCCAGTCAACTCTTACTAGGTAAAGATACGGTTGGCCAACATGACAAAATCTCATGTGAAAATGCTTTGGCTTCTCAAGAAGCTGAAAAAGCTACTGTAATCGAGGGAAATAGTTCCTGAATAGATCATAAGTAGATAAGTATTTTATCAAGAAAATGTGAAATTCTTCTTCGAAAACCTTAATGCACCCGATTTAAGGGGCTTTGCGGCCCTCACCGCCCAGTGGCAGATCACTACAGACCAAGCCTTACCCCAACGAAGAAACATAGCTTTGAGAGATGGAACTCAGTATGCAGGCCCAAGTTCAAGTATCAATTGACACCTCTGTGCTCCATAAAGCCAAGAGTTGAGGATTGCACCGCATTAATCACACAACTAATCCAACCTTACCGCTATTATGACTAGTGCATTTGTTTCCAGGGATCGGCCAACTCCTGAGGTGGCCGATCTTCAGTACAAAACTCAGATTCTAGACTGGGTCAAGAATTTTTTAGCTAAACCCCATCCTGACCTCGGCCGCTCAGGCATTGTATGCCCTTTTGTGCCTCGGACATTACAACTCAATACGGTACAAACCATCGTCATTCACACCCAAGGGCTAGAGGAGCAACAGATTGAAGATGTCGTCAAGGACTACCGAAACCATTTTCTAGCCATGGAGCCTCAGCGGGGGGAGCTGGCGATTTATAAGGCTATCATGCTAATTTTCCCAGATATTTCCGAGCCAGAGGATACAGCCTTAATTGATCGCATCCAGCAAAGGCTAAAGGTTTATTTTGTAGAAGAAGGTCTGATGATTGGTGAATTTCATCAGTACAATGACAGTCCGGGACTGCACAACCCAAATTTCAAACCACTACGCAGTCCAATTCCCATGCTTGCCATTCGGTTTATGACTGAATCTGACCTGCCATTTTTGAGTCGCTTGAGCGACCAACCTCAAGTACGGATACAGTACCTCAATGCGTATTTACGGCAAATGGCTACTATTGTTACCGATGTCAAGGCTCTTGCTAAGGCCAAAGCTGCCCTGGAACTGGCTCAAATGCAGCTCGAGACTGAGCCCTTGTCGTCAGGTCAGCCCATTGACCACGAAACCTTAGAGACCTCGCCGAAGACTAGCCGTTGCCCGTTACTCACGATCACCCAGTGGTTCAAGCAAGTTTTTGCCCGTTGAATACCTGGCTCATCCTTGCCGTTTCTTAGAAAGGGGTAGCATAAAGGGCGGGACTACCTGTTGCCCTAGGGCCATTAGCCCTAGGGCATGCCCTTTTCAAACATCCCCTAGGGGATTAGTTGGCTGTCATTTTTGGCCATCATTCTTGGGCTGAGGCTAAGCCATGGGGCGATCAATGCTGTTTTTTGTGCTTGCTGGCCTGTGTGAAATTGGCGGCGGCTATTTAGTCTGGCTAGCCCTGCGTGAGGGCAAAAGCCTCTGGCTGGCGGCCCTTGGGGTCGTCATTCTGGGTATCTATGGGGCCGTTCCAACCTTGCAGCCGACTCACTTTGGGCGTGCCTATGCTGCCTATGGTGGCGTTTTTATTGTGCTCTCCATTGCCTGGGGATGGTTGATTGATCACGTCAAGCCGGATCGATTTGACCTGGTGGGAGGTGGGGTGGTTTTGCTGGGGGTATGCATCATGATGTACGCCCCCAGGCCTTAAGGAATACACGAGACTTGATAGGTTTTTTCGCCGCGCAGATATCAACCTCTTCGTTCCAGATCCCCCCGGTTC
>JAIXUR010000538.1 GCA_027483425.1 Cyanobacteriota bacterium
TGCCGCCCTACCCCACGGCCACGGATTTAGTCACCGCATTACGGGCGGTGACCCCCGAAAAATACCAATACCTGATCACCGACCTATTTGAAACGGTGACCCTTTACGACAACCGGGTCGCCGCCGCCACCATCACCCAGCGCCCCGATGGCCAGTTCGATGTCACCCTTACGGTGAATGCGGCCAAGCTGCGATCGGACGACGTGGGCAACGAAACCCCAACGGCCATGAACCAGGAGGAAATCGATGTCGGCGTCTACGATGCTGCCGGCAAGCTGATCTACCTGAAGAAGCACCCCTTCTCCGATGGCCAAACCCAGCTCACGATCGCCGTAGACCAACCGCCCGCCAATGCAGGCATTGACCCCCTGCACAAGCTGATCGATAAGACCCCCGACGACAACCGCACAGCGACAACGACTGTGACCCCGTAGCCGCCATCAGCGATCGCTAGCTCTGGTTCGCAGCGCCGTCACCGAGTACAGCAGCAGCGCCGCCCAAATGCAGCCAAAGGTAACGGCATGGACGGGGGTAAAGGGCTCGCCGTAGACAAACACCCCCAGCAGCAGCGAGAGGGATGGAGCCAGGTACTGAAAAAAGCCCAGGGTAGCGAGCTTCAACCGCTTGGCCGCATTGTTAAACCACAGGAGCGGCATTGACGTCGCCACCCCCGCCCCGATAAACAGCAGCGTCATGGGTAAACTTTCGCCAAATCGGCCCTGGCCAGTGACCCCCAACCAGACCACAAACAGCAGCGTGATCGGGGTAATCAGCAGAGTTTCGACCGCTAGACCCACCAGGGGGGCCACGGGTACCACCTTGCGCAGCAGCCCATAAAAGGCAAAGGAAATCGCCAGCGCCAGGGCTATCCACGGCACCGTGCCCAGCCGCCAGATAAAGTAGCCCACCCCCACCACGGCCAGGGCCACGGCTACCTGTTGACCCCGATACAGGCGCTCCTTGAGAAACACAAACCCCAGCAGCACCGTTACCAGGGGGTTGATGTAGTAGCCGAGGCTGGCTTCGACGACGCGATCGCTGTTGACCCCGTAGATGTATAGCTCCCAGTTAAAGCTCAGGAGGCTGGCAGTGAGCAGCAGCACCAGGACTTGACGGGGCGATCGCAGCAGAGCCAGCAGATCGTCCAGCCGCCGTTGCACCAGCAAAATGCCAGAGAGAAACACCGCTGACCAAATCATTCGGTGGCTGAGCACCTCGATCGCCGGGGTAGCGCCAAACAATTTCCAGTAGATGGGCAACAGACCCCAGGTGCTGTAGGCCAGCATGGCGTAGGCGGGGCCAAGGTTAGCCTCAGCAAGTCCCCTGCTAGCCGCAGGTTTAGGTAATGTCAAAGCGATCGCCGCCGGTTAGAGGTCACCATTCTAGCGCTCAAGGCTGATCGGGGTGGATGGGCAGTCGCACCACCACGGCAGTCCCAGCCTCGGGCTGGCTTCGGGCCACCACGGTGCCGTCGCAGTACAGCACCAGCTGCTGCACAATCGATAGGCCCAGCCCAGAGCCTTCGGTGGCCTCGGCAGGGAGGTTGCGGCCCCGATAAAAGTGGTCAAAAATGCGGGGCAGATCGCTGGCCGAAATGCCCACGCCAGTGTCGCGCACCTCGATTTCGGCATAGTTGGCGACGGTGCGGGCCGTGACCCACACTTGACCACCGCTAGGGGTATATTTCAGGCTGTTGTTGAGCAGGTGAATCATAATTTGCCGTAGCCAGCTATCGGGGCAGCTGACGGCAGGCAACTGGTTAGGAATGGTGTAGGCCAGCATAATCCCCTTTTCCTCGGCCAGGGGCTGGTAGGTGCTGACGACCGGCGGTACGGTTTCGGACAGATTCAGGGGAACGGGCAGGGTTTGGTTAACGCTGGTTTCCACCTGCAGCAGGTTCAGGACACCGCTAATCAGAGAGGTTTGGCGATCGCACTCGTGGCTAATCATCTCCATGTACCGCTGCCGCTGGGGGGGCTTTAGGTGGGGCGAGTCGAGCAGGGTGAGGGCCGTTTTAATGGTGGTAAGGGGGGTACGGAGCTCTTGACCCACGGTATTGAGAAAGTCATCCTTCAGCCGCAGGGTGTTCAGCAGTACCTCGTTTTGGGATGACAGGCTCGATAGGCCGAGGGCCTGACGGCGGTAGGTCGAGGCCAACTGTCGCAGGTGCTCTTGCCGCTGGAGCTGCCAATTAAACCAGCGATCCACCAGGGCCAAATAGAAGGGCGAAGCGGCTTGATCAGGGCTGGGCTGGGGCCATTGACCGGTCAGGTCGGCCAGATCTGGCGCTAGATCACCGGCCGCGATGCCCTGATCAATCGGGTAGCGAATCGCTCCCACGACCGCCGCGACCAGGGCCGGGTTGGTGGAAGCACACACCGATAGATAGGCCGACCGGGTCGCGATCGCCGCGTCTAGGGGGGGGGAGACGGCATCGTTATCGTCGTCGTCATCGTCCGGGGGACGCTGGCCCGCTGGGGTCAGTTTCGGGCGATCGCCTAAAAGACTGGCAGCCAAGGGTTGCAGGCGATGGGCCACCACCATCGCCGCAAACTCCTCGGACTGAATGACGACAAAATAATCGCCCCGCCAGGTGGAGTCGTCGTAGAGGGACACGCCAATCTCCGCCGTCGATGGGGGCGGCAGGGATCGATCGGCGTGGTGACGCAAAAACCGAAACACCCGGTGGGGTGAAGCCAGCCCCTGGCCATAGCGCTGAATATCCTCGTGCCAGGTTTCGCCCACGGGCAGCTTCACCAGCAGATCGGCCTGAATATCGTAGGCCTCGAGAAACTCTACCGTCGATTGCAGAATGGCCTTAAACCCCTTGGGCTTGACCTGAATGTAATCTGGCGCTGCCGTATTCAGCTGCAGAAGTCGGTGCAGCGACACCTCTTGCTCTTGGTAAGACTGCATAGTGCTCCAACGGGCCAGGGCCAGGGCTGGGCTAATCGCAGATCGATCGGCCTTTGCACCTATTAGCGTATCTTTAACCACCCAAAATGGCGGTGAGAATGTTGCGCGTGTTCACATATCCCCGCTATCCAGGGATCAAAATGTTATTCCAGATACCGTCTTTCGAGGAAGTGGCGGGCCTGTTCGCGGTCATCGAAGTGGATCTTTTCAGTGCCGAGAATCTGGTAGTCTTCGTGGCCCTTGCCCGCAATCAAAATACCATCCCCCGGCCGGGCCAGGGCGATCGCCGCCTCAATGGCGATGGCGCGATCGCACACCACCTGATCACTCCCGAGGGTAGCCGGTATGCCCGCCACAATATCCTGCAGGATTTGCTCGGGGTCTTCGGTGCGGGGGTTGTCGGAGGTGACCACCACCACATCGGCCAGATCGTAGGCGATGCGACCCATTTGGGGCCGCTTGGTGCGATCGCGATCGCCCCCGCAGCCAAACACGCAGATCAGCCGCCCCGGCACAAAGGGCCGCGCCGCCGTCAGCGAATTCTTTAAGCTATCCGGCGTGTGGGCGTAGTCCACAATCACGCTGATGTCCTGAGCCGCAGAAATCTTGACCTGCTCCATGCGGCCCGGCACGCCGCCAAAGCTGGGCAGTGCTGTGGCAATGGTGTCAAGGGAAACCCCCAGATGCAGGGCTGCCCCCACCGCCGCCAGCAAATTCTCCAGGTTAAACTGCCCCACCAGCGGCGAGCTAAAGGGCACCGTGCCCAGGGGGGTCTGGAGCGTTCCCGTCACCCCGTTCGCCTGGTAGGCAAGGTCGCCCGTGTACAGGTCAGCCTGGGGATTTTGGGTGCTGTAGGTCCATAGGCGATCGGGGGACATCTGGGCGACGAGGCGATCGCCGTAGGGCGTATCGATATTCACCACCGCCCGCCCGGCCAAGTAAGCCTCGCTAAACAACAGCGCCTTCGCGTTGAAATAGTCCTCCATGTTGCGGTGGTAGTCGAGGTGATCTTGGGTCAGGTTGGTAAACACCGCCACCTCAAAGGGGCAGCCCCACACCCGCTTTTGGGCCAGCGCATGGGAGCTGACTTCCAGCACCCCGTAGCGGCATCCCGCATCCCGCGCCGCTGCTAGCTCCGCCTGGAGCTCAACCGCAAAGGGCGTGGTGTAGAGGGCAGTTTTCTGGTGCCCTGGCCAGCGGGTGTAGAGGGTGCCCAGCAGGGCGGTCGGCTGCTCCGACGCATTGAGCAGATGCTCTATTAAGTGGGTGGTCGTGGTTTTGCCGTTGGTGCCGGTCACGCCCACCAGGCCCATCTGCCGAGCCGGATAGTTGTAAAACCGGGCCGCCACGGCGGCGCAGGCCACCGACATATCGGTCATGGGGACCACGCAGGCGTCGCCCTCGGCGGGCCGAGTCTGCAAGGCCTGGGTAGAAACCAGGGCGGCAGCGGCCCCCGATTCCACCGCACTGGGCCAAAATTCGCCGCCATCGACCCGCGTGCCGGGCATGCCAATAAACACATCCCCCGGCTGGCAGGCGTGGGAATTGGTGCACAGACCCTTCAGGTCGCGGTTGAACTCCTCGGCCAGGGTAAACCCTGGCTCAATCAGCCCGGCGGGTAGATCCTCCAGCAGCTGGCTCAGCTTCATGTCAGCAACTCCTCACGTCATTGAAGTTGCCCTATTCTGCCTTACTCTGGCCCATATCGGTGTCGGTATCGTCATCACCCCGAACAACTATTGGGCATTGTTGTGCCCGTGGCGGCTCTGCATCTGGCGCTGATGCTCTAGAAACGAGGGGCATTGCAGGTAAAACACCGCAAAGGCCCCTAACACCAGATCCCATAGGCAATAGCGTTGAGCATTACTCCGCTAACGGGGATCCTCGACCTCCGCCACCACTCGATTCAGGTAGCTCAGCATGAGCGCAAAACTCAGCCGTTGCTCTTCCATGGCATCGCCTCCATTCGATTGTTCCATCCTTGCGGTGGGGCTGAAAAACTGTCAAATCTAAATTTACAATTGCTGTGCTTATCTGGCAGGGTTTGACA
>JAIXUR010000319.1 GCA_027483425.1 Cyanobacteriota bacterium
GGGTCTGCTGATTCACCTTCACTAATCGGAGGGTTTTGGCGTCAGAATCCACAATGAGGTCTTCCGCTGTCTGCACAAACATGACTTCCACTGTTTGGGAGGGGGTTTGTGAGGAGGTTGTCTCTTTCGTCCCATGGGTTGGGTCTGGGGTTATTTCTGGGGTGGTTGATTGACCGGTCTGTCCCAAGACTTTCTTAACCGGAATCAGGGATGTGGCTAAGGCCGCGAGAGCCACGAAAGTACGTCGTTTAGTCATGGTTTTTCTCCTCAGTAAATACAAATTGCCGTTATTCAGCGAAGACCAGCTGCCCAGCGGCACCCGCTAGGGCTGATCATCTAGGGAATAAAAGCTGGACTTGAAACCGCAGGGTAAAATCACCGGCGTTATCGGGTGTGACCGCATTCCAGTACAACTGGAGCGAGGTATTCACCGGCTGATGACCAATTTTGAACAGCTTTCCGACCCCACCCCCGAGGGGTACCGTCCACTTTTCGCCGGAGGCATTCCAGTTAGCTGTAATGATCGGGGATGAGGTGAGATACCAACCATGGGCAAGGTTGTAATTGACAAAGGGCTGAAACAAAAATTGGCTCACCGCAGGGCGGCTTTCATCTCCCGCAAAGGACCAAATTTGGTTGGCCAACCCCCCATACACCCATTGGCCAGAGGTGACGACCACGACCCCGGCTGGGCCAATGCTCCATTTGCCTAAGCCGGTTTGGGTACTGGTTGCCGTCGGTAGCACAAAGGTTGGCCCCAGCCCCCAGGTGATATGGCTCTCAGTTTTGGGGACGAAGAAAAAGGTTGGGTTCAGGTCGCCTAGGCCCCAGATCGTGCCGTTGCCCCCGGCATCGGGCTGGGCTACAAACGGCAAAATGGTGCGAGTCACCAGCAGCAGATCATCGCTCAGGGGAACCGGAATAACCGGCTGAATATTGAGGACATTTTGGGTGCGATCGTAGGGGGGAACCCCAAAGGTTGTGTTGTTCTGAAAGGGAACGCTGATCAGGTTGGCGATCGGGTTTTGCGCTGCTTGCCTGAGGTTGGTGGCGGGGGCGTCTGCCGCCTGGGCCAGCGTAGGTGACGGGGCGGGGGTTGGTACCAACCCATCACCCAGGGCCACCGCAGATAGAGTTAGATCGTTAGCCTGGGTGCTCATGGCCCCATCGAGTCGGAATCCAGCGTCGATGGATCTGGATTCGGTAGGTTCAGAGGGTTGATGGGCAACGGTGGCCGTGTCCGGTGGTGGAGAGATCGGCCAGACAGAACTCAGGGGGGAAGGCTTAGCTTCTGGTAGATTGGGCTCTGGCTTTTCCGAGATCGGGCTGAGGGGAAGTCCAGCCTGGGGTAACGCTCCAGGCTCTTCCAGGAATAATCGGCTCTCGGCCTCAGCCGACGAAGGGGACACCTCAGCGGCCAGACTGATCTCGGTGGCCATGACCATGGCCCCAGCGATCGCCGATAATAGGAGCCCTCCACGGGCCATCAGGGTTGTCATGGGCATAGACTCTTTCCTAGGGGATAAGAGGTAAAGGTGCAATGGGTGCTGCGCTGGGGAATCGGACGGTGCTGATCAGCGAGAGGAACAACACCATCTGGCTTGACTAAACTCGCTTGACGGCGGGGGGTGCCCAGCGACCATCGAGGGCCTCGGCCTTGGGGGCGTAGAGGCGCATGGTCAGCCCCAGCAGCCCCTGGGCCGGAGCGGGTAGCCAGTTCGACTCGCGATCGGCACCGGGCGATTGAGACTGGATGTAGATATCCAAAGACCCATCAGCGTTGTAGGTGAGGGCGTCGCGATCGCCAATGGCAAAGCGATTCAGGGCATTAGCCACCTGGAAGCCGTCGGCGTCGTACATGGTAAGCGACCAAAACGCCTCTACGGGCGGCAGCGTGGCCTGATCGAAGTGAAGGACATAGGCTTTGCTCCCATCCATAGGCTGGCCATCGGCATCGGCCACGTTCAACGGGTAAATGGCATCCTGGGGCTGGTTGGCCCCCAGGCCGACCATGGCCACGATCGCCCGCTTCAGGTAGTAGTCGCCGTAGACCCCCATGGTGTCGGTATTCATCTGCCAGCCGTTCACGATTTGGGCCAGGGTGGGCAGCTTGGCGTACATCAGCTTGAGGCCATCGACCACCGCCTGCTCGAGCCCGGCTTGTACCGCAGGGGTCGCCTGGTCAAGGTCAAAACTCTGGCCAGGCACCAGGCCTAGGTGACCGAGTCGGGCGATCGTAGACCAGTCGGTAATGTGGGGCGGGTGAAGCTTCATTAATTCTGCCCCGTAGCTAAAGTACTGGGCGGCGGTCATGGTGTTCACCTGGGTCAGCGGCGGCGTGGTCATATCCACCGTGGGGTCAAGGGCCACCGGCACCGGCGACACCGTCTGCCCCCACTGGGACAGGGGCGTAATCCGATAGCCATCCTGCACCTGGTTGACGGCGGCGTAGTCCTCCGGGCCATTGGTTTGGGTACGGCCAATCATCCAGAGCTGGGGGGTGGGGGCCTCAATCCGCTGCACCCCGTCGGGTAGGGTGCCAGTCCAGCCCTGGGGCACGATGCCAAAGTGGGCGGCCCCCGTGCCGCTGGTGCGTTTGCCAGGTACGGCAAAGACATCACTCCACATATCGAGGATGGGCAGCAGATAGTAGCGCCCGTCGGTATCGGGGGCCGACACGATCATGGGCTCCTGGGTGAGGTCAATCCAGGCGCTGGAGTAGAGGGTGTCGAAGTTGGGCCGCACCACCTCGCGGAAGTCAGCGGGGGGAAAGGCCCGCATGTGGTGAAAGGCATTCATCGGCCCCATGCCGGGCTTGGTACCGGGCGCATAGTTGGTGGTAATGCGCCGGGTGACATCCATCATGATCAGGGGGTAGAGGTATTGATAGGCCTCGATGCCAATTTCATAGGCGGTAGTTTGGCTGAGTGTGTCCATGTTTTTGATCTGGTAAAGGGCGGGCTAAGGGGGCAGATCTTGTCTCTATTCGTAGTTCAACGGCCTGATGGGCTTATACCAAATCCTGTCCGTATACCCCTGATTTTTTGGGGCATTGCCGTGCAATGCCCCTACCGGGTATCGGCTTCGCAGTCGTCACCCCTCACCACCCACCCCGGCAAGATCCAAAATCACCCATCCAAACTGGAGCCAAGGGCCTGGGTTAGACAGGGGGCCTTCTATTGAACCGTCACCACCATGTACTGGGTACCGTAGGGTTGGTAATAGGTGGCTCCACACTGGTAAATGGACGTCCCGTTGATCACAACGGTAGAACACCCCACGGGCAAGGTAGCCACGTAGACAGAGGTGGCATAGATGGCTCGGCGAGTGGTGCGACGGGCTACCCCAGCGGCACTCACCGGGGTGAGGGGCCGCCCAACCACCGCCGCCGCATCTTGGGTAACAATCCGGCTGCTGAATACCCCATCCATCACAGCGCCCGCCGCTAGCAGCCCACAGGCGATGACGATCACTCGATTGCTAAATTTCATGGGCTTTAATTTCATGGGCTTTACTGTCCCTCCTGGGTGGATGTGAAATCTGCCAATTCGCTAGCCGGTAGGGCCTCTAGTTGGGTGGCTCCCGCTGGCGGTGAAAATATAAACTGCCCCGCCGCGATCTGGGGGTTAGTATTCCAGTCGCGCAGCCGCACTTGGTACTGGGGAGAACCGGTGATCCATTTGGTGGTGATGACATACTTCATCGGCAGGGGCTGGTCGCCAGTCTGCACCCAGATCTGCCAGTCTACGTCGCGTTCTCGAAAGGCCAGGTGATAGCACTCAATGCCGTTGACGTAGGCGGTGCCGAGGTACGAACTGCTCTGCACACCGTCCGCCAGCCCAACGTAGGGGTCGGCAAACAGGAGGTCAGCCCCTGGGGCCGGTATCCCGGTCTCGAGTTCAAAGGCCTGAATGGCCTCGTCGATGGTGCCCGGCACAGCAAACTGGGCATAGGCATTGATGTTCTGGCCAAAGAGGGTCAGGGTCTCGCCATCAAAAAACGTACCGGTACTGGCCAACGCCCCTTGGCGCTGGATATACAGCTGGTTAGGGCGTTGCAGAACCACGGTGGCATAGCTACTAAATTGCAGCTTTTCACCGGCCGTCGTAACAATCTCAAAATCGATATCAGCGTTGACGCTGAAGGCTTTAGTGGCCGCCAGATAGGACGACATAGACCGGAGGATTTCGTCAGCATCTGGGTTGATGTCGTCGGCCCTGGCGATCGCACCGTTGGCTAGGCTGAGGCTGAGGACAACCCCTAGGGCCATCCAGTGCCGACCTGTTCCAGGAATCAAACCGTTGTTTTTCATAGTGGACTTGTCTTTAGAGGTGTATAGGGGATAGATGTTGCCAAAGTGCTCTTAGGTTGAAGAGTGCTAGAAAACCCTCCTTTGAACGCAGCTCAGTAGCCCCATCGCCCAGGATGAGCCAGGCTACTGCTGAAGGAGCCATGATCAAGGCTAACGCCGTCAGCATTTCGAGAATGGATGCCAGACCGAGACGTTTTATTGTCATGATTTTCCGTCCTGCTAAGGGGCAGAACCCCGGTTTCTTGTGTAGAGAATGCCAACAGGGGCAGTAACAGCAAAGAAACCGGGGTTCTGGAGAGCATCTACTGCCGTGCCATCGCCACCCTCAGCCGCTCTTCCGGCGTAATCAGGTGGTCGTGATTATCTTTGCCCACATCGAGCTGCACCCAGTAGATTTTGCCCGTGAACTTGCTGCTGTGGGTACTGTAGTCGGGGGTCACCGCAGTGCCCGACTCGTAGCCGATGTCGGTGGTCTCATCCGCCGAGAAAATCATCGGCTGGGTGGCCCCAACCCGACCGGTGCCTACGGATTGGCCATCGTAGTAAAGGGTGACGTTACCGCCCTTAGCCAGACCGCCGCCGTCGTAGGCAAACTCCATCCGCACCTGGTGCTTCCCGGAGGGGATAGGGGTGGTTGCCTCGGTGTAAAACTCCTGGATGCCCAGCACGTTGTAGGCAAACTTGAGCTTGCCCTCCTTGGTGTAGACGCTCCAGCCACCAAACCGTCCCCCCTGGGCGATAATCACCCCGTTGGCGGGTTGATCCTTCAGCTCAATCTCGGCAGTAATGGAGAAGGACTTGTTCTTGATATTGATGACGCTGTTTTCTGACAGGCGGCCCATGCCCGCAAAGAAAATTTGCGAATCACCGTGAACCAGAGTAGGTCGTCCAGCGGTGGTGGGGTCAATGCGCTCGGTCTGGCGATCGTCCAGAGGCAGCACGTTGTACTTCACCGCTTCAATCAAGAACAGGCGCTGCAGCTCGTGCAGTTTCTCCGGCATGTCTTGGGCCAGGTTGTGGGCCTGGGACCAGTCTTTGCTGCCGTCGTACAGTTCCCACAGATCTTCGTCGAAGGGCACCATCTTCTGCCCCACCATGACCCACGGAGTGCGGTGCTTGGTAACGGCACTCCAGCCCTTGTAGTAAATGCCCCGGTTGCCAAACATCTCGAAGTACTGGATCTCGTGTTGTTCGGGGGCACTGCCATCGTTGAAGCTATAGGCCATACTGGTGCCCTCGTAGGGGCTTTGCAGCACGCCATTGACCATCGTCGGCTCAGGGATGCCGGCGACTTCCAGTACCGTGGGCGCGACATCAATCACATGGCTAAACTGGTGCCGCAGACCACCCTGCTCTTGAATGGTTTTGGGATAGCGGATGATGGTGCCGTTGCGGGTGCCGCCCCAGTGGGAAGCCACCTGCTTGGTCCACTGGTAGGGGGTATCCATGGCCCAGGCCCAGCCCACAGCGTAGTGACCATAGGAGTCGGGGGAGCCGAAGTCATCGATCTTCGACAGCATAAACTCTGGGGTTTCTAGGGCGGCCATGCCGTTGAAGTTAGCCATTTCGTTAAAGGCCCCCTGGAGGGTGCCTTCGGCAGACGCGCCATTGTCGCCGACGATCACGTAGACCAAAGTGTCGTCCAGAATCTCCAGGTCTTCTAATGCCTGGATGACCCGCCCAACGTGGTAGTCGGTGTGCTCCATAAACCCGGCATACACCTCCATTTCCCGTTCCAGCACGGGCTTAAGTTTGGGGTCCATGTCATCCCAGGCAGGAATCTCAGCATGGCGCGGCGTCAGCTCCGCGTCGGGGCCAATCACGCCTAGTTCTTTTTGTTTCGCAAACGTGATCTCCCGCTGCTGATCCCAACCGTGGGCAAATTGGCCTTTGTACTTGTCGGCCCACTCCTTGGGGACGTGGTGGGGGGCATGGGTAGCGCCAGGGGCAAAGTACATGAAGAAGGGCTTATCGGGCATCAGCGCTTTTTGCTGGCTGACCCAGGCAATGGCTTTATCCGCCAGATCTTCGGTCAGGTGGTAGCCCTCCTCTGGGGTAGCTGGGGGTTCAATGGGGGTTGTCCCTTCGTACAGTGCCGGATCCCACTGGTTGTTTTCGCCGCCGATGAAGCCATAGAAATATTCAAAGCCACCGCCGCCCGTGGGCCAGGCATCAAATGGGCCCATCGGGCTGGTTTGCCAAACCGGTACTTCATGGCACTTGCCAAACATGGAGGTGGAGTAGCCATTCAGCTTTAGGGTCAAAGCCAGGGGGGCTTTGGTGTTGGGACGAACCGAGTTTTGGCCGGGGGCCGCCGTAGCAGTTTCGGTGATGTTGCCCATACCGACGGAGTGGTGGTTGCGACCAGTCAACAACGCTTGTCGAGTAGGCGCGCACAGGGCCGTGGTGTGAAAACGAGTGTACTTTAGCCCTTGCCCCGCCAGTTTCTCAAAGGTGGGGGTGTGGCAGGGGCCACCAAAGGCACTGGAAGACCCAAAGCCTGCATCGTCGATTAGCACGATCAGCACATTGGGTGCATCCGCTGGGGGGCGCAGATCGCGAATGGGGGGATACTTGGTGTCGGGGTCTTTGGCGTCGTAGGTGGTAACGCCAAAGTGGGTCTGATCAGGGATAGGAAGAATCTGTCGTTGGACAGGATGGCTTTGGGGCATGGATTTAGTTCCTAAGAAAACTCAATAGCGGTAATGATTTGGTAAATGCCCACCTGGGGTCATGCCATAGGCGGCGATCGCCGGGCAATATTGTTCTGGCTCAAAGTGCTGCTGCCCTCTGTAGCAGCAGCCCCTGTGAAAATGCCGATTAAAAGCGGAAACCAAAGTCGATGTAGGGGCCACTCTGATCGGCGGAGAGACTGAAATCGCCAGCACCTTGGGTGTAGTCGAGGAAGCTAAAGCGATACCCGAGCCCCAGGGACGTGTTGCCGGAGAAAATCCAATCGACACCGCCCTGGAACTGATATTGCATCAGTCCACTGATCCCAAATCCAGAGAGTGAACCCGAGGCTAGGACGGCTAGCTTAGGGTTGGCATTCCACCGAAATCGTCCACCCAGCAGCGGCGAAAAGATGGTATTGCTGCTCGTGAACTGGCCATTCCCCCCCAAATTAGTGGTCAGACCTAGCTGAGTATTGACGCTCGTGATATTCAGGCCACCCAAAACGTCAAACACGAAAGGCCCTAAATCAAACTCTGTATAAACCCCCTCAGGATTAACCTTGGCTGGATCATAAAAGCGGTAGCTGGCTGCCAGATCCGACGTCCAGAGTTGGGTATTCAGGGAGGAGGTTAATTCGCTAGGAATAAAGTCGGCCAAACCAGGAAAGCGTACATCCCGGTTGAAGGTATTACTGCTGGATGTGGAAAGATAGTTCAAATTGGCCAGAAATCCCAGAGTATAGTTGGGCGTCCAGGCCTCTATCCCACCGAAGAACGCAAAATTCAAGCTCTCTTTCAGAGCTGCTCCAATTTCGCTGGGAGCAAATTCAAAATCTTGGGAGCCGTCACTTTCAGAAGCATCAAAATTTCGGGAAAAACTGTTCCTGAAATTCTCTGTGCCGTTAAAGTTTACTGAACCCGAGATACTAAAAGGCACATAGATATAGGGCACAAACAAAAAGTGCCACTGCTCCGCCTGCGATGGGGTCGTCGTTTCAGCAATGTCGAGGGACTGGGCAAGCGGGGTTTGGAATAAGTCCTCCCCGGCTGGGGGGGAGGACAGCGGTTGCAGATCTCGACTGTCGGTAGAGGAGGGCGGCAGCCCCAGGGAATCAGCCTGGGCAGCGGAGCTTGGGAGCGATGCCTGAACGGCCACCGCTTGATCTAGCCAGGTGAGGGAATCGGCCACCCACGCGCTGTCGGTGCCCCCCTCGACTTCGGCAACGACCCCGGATGCCGCGAGAGAACCCTCTACACCATGGCCGGGAGTTGCAACGACGCTAGCAGCGGGCTCTAGGGCTAGCTCGGCCAGGCCGGGGGCCAGGGTTGGCTGACCCGTGCCCGCTGCGATCGCGGGGCGGTCTAGCTCACTCCATGACTCTAGGGGCGGCTCTAGGGACGGTTCTAGGGGCAGCGTCGTCTGGGCCAGGGCGCTGGCCGGGGCCAGCAGCACCAGAGCCAGAAACCCGCTGGCCTGTAAAACATGGGTCAAAACATGGGTTGGTTGGGGCATCGTTTTATGTTTGAAATCCTAGTTAACTAGAGCTGTGACCATAGTCTCGACCCGTCGATTCTTTGGCAAAACCACCATCGGCTGGGCTCGAGCGATGCCTACAAAGGTTCCTATGGAGATGAAGTAGACATAGGTACCTATATTTGTAGAGCACTTTTCTAAGGAAAAAATAAGAGCCCACTCCACTAGCGTTATCCGAAAATAGGCTCACAGCAGATCCCGATCAGAGTCCTGAAGCAGGATGAGATTCAGCGCTAGGAGCCTGACGCTTCAGGTAGAGGCGAGTGTAGATTGCACCCGCGATCGCCGATATCACCGCGTAGGTCGCGATCGTGGTCAAAACGGCGTGCTTGGCCTGGGGAAAGTTCAGACCGATCAGGGCAATGGCCAAACCAGCATTGCGGGTGGCGTTGGCGATCGCGATCGTATGCCGAGCAACCGGCTCGCTACCCCCCAGAAAATGCCCACTCAACAGCGCCGCCGCCGCCATCAGGACGACCGCCAAAACAGATACTGGCCCAGCCTTGAGCACCAGCGGCAACCCCATCGCCAGCACCAGCAAAACCACCCCCACCAGCATGGCCGTACTGATGCGGTTGAGTGGGTCATCAAACTCTTCGGCCAAGTCCGGTGTCCAATGGCTGAGGGCCGCCCCAGCCAGGAGCGGCAGACCCTGCCCCAGCATCACCTGCTTAAAGACCGTCGCCAGCGGCGCGGTCGCCACCGTGGGATACAGGGCAGAAATAATGCCAAACCATAGCGGCACCAGCACAATCGACATCAGCGCCATGGTGGCCTGAAAACTGCCCGCCAGTTCAGCATCCCCAGGGCCTTTCACCATTTTGCGATAGGTGACCGGGGCACCGGGAATAATCGCCATCGCCGCGATCCCAGCCCGCACATCAAAGCTGAGGGGCAAAACCATGGTGACGACCATAGCGGCCAAGGGCACCACCACAAACGCGGCGATCAAACACCGCACCAGCAAAGTGGGGCGTCGCCACAGTCGGGCAATGCCCTCAAACCCCAGCACCATGCCCATGGACAGCATTACCGCAAATACCGTAATTTGGGCAAAGCTGGTTAGTAATTCCTTGATCTCCATCGGATGAGTCATCCTTTAACAACCCGCCTTCTAGCAGAGTGAACCAAGCCTGAACAAACAGCTAAGCCGGTAGACTTGATGGCCTAGAGTTTGCCCTTCTGCCGTGCCATTAAACACGGCTGTAACAGACCCCTGAACGGAACAGATCGTCTAAGATTCAGCACCGCCATACAGCCTATCAACTTCAAAATCAAACTTCTTGTCATATCACGACAACGACTGGGTGAGATGTTACAGTTTTACAGGTGTCCCATGACCCAATAGTTTCAGATCCTTTAAATATATTTTCTTAAGAAATGTAGCTGAGAGGGTGTTTGAAAAGCCAAGGAACATCTCACGCTATACCTGTAGCGAGGCTAATGTTCTCAAACCTCAGGGTTTATGCAGCCGCTTGGCGACAAGGGATACCTGGCATAGCCCTTTCCAAACACCCTCTTCACTGAGTTCAGCCCAGGGAGAACTCTACCTAGGTTGGAAAAACTGTTCATTGATGAATCACGATGCAGAGATAGGGCGACTTCTGGAAAATAGTTTCCTGTTCACATATAATTTGTCCTGCCTACTGAGCTCAAATGAAAGCGATCCCGCTGGTTAGGGCCTCTGCGCTGCTCAGATTTACTGACTTTCTCGATCAGATTGGTGCGCCCACAGAACGGTGGTTAGAGCAATCCAACCTGTCGGGGGCCCTGTTGATCACTCCCGAACGATTGCTGCCCACCGTGCAAACGGCGGCTTTCGTAGAAAGAGCGGCTCGGGCCGACGGCCTAGACACCCTGGGGATAGTAGTGGGTCAACAGACTCAGGCCTGGCACCTGGGCGAGTTTGGGCACCTACTGAGCCGTTCTCTCACCCTGTATGACCTGCTCACGACCCTAGAGCGCACGATTAACCTGATGCACTCGGGAGAGCGCTTCAGAATAATTGAGCAGGTCGATGCAGTTTGGCTACAAACCCATCTCTATGCCCTCGACCGGTGCGAATCGCCGCACACTCAGTGTTTCAGTCTGATGGTTTACCTGAATGCTTTGCGTCTGGCCCTGGGGCCTCAGTGGAAACCCTCTGAACTGCATCTAGCGGCAAAACCGAATCCAGCCTTACTGGCCACCGGGGTCTTTGAGGGTATTCAGGTGCGCTGGGGCACCCCTCACAATGCCATCAAGATTCCTAAAGCCCTGCTAAGTTTTCCCCTGCGACCGGCCCCAGGGCTCCCTAGTAGTCAACCCCAGGCCAGCTATGACGATTTATATCAATCGGCTCCAGCCGAAGATTTTGGCCTGTCTCTCAAACAATTGATTGAATCTTTCTTACCCCAGGGCCACCCAGATATTGCCAAAGCCGCCCAAGCCCTAGGACTGGGGGTGCGGAGCTTTCAACGGCGCTTGACCGAGGCGGATTTAAGCTACTCGCATCTGGTCGAGCAGGTGCGGTTCAACCTGGCGATCAGCTGGTTGCAAGATCCCAGCCTCAAGGTTGCCGATATTGCTGCTGAGCTAGGGTATAACGACCCGGCTAACTTTACCCGTGCCTTTAAACGCTGGACGGGGGTTTCGCCCCTGCGGTTTCGCCAGCAGCAGCAGCAGCAAGCGGGGGGCGGTGAACGGTGAACGGTGGAGCGGGGAGCGGGAAACCCTGGTTGCACAAAGGGTTCAGCTTGGGTGAATGGATGTTTTACCTGGGCCTCTGAGTATTAGACGCTAAAAGTTAGTTGCCGAGACTTTGGCGCTGCGAGGATTTGATCCCCCCCAAGCTTTTAC
>JAIXUR010000451.1 GCA_027483425.1 Cyanobacteriota bacterium
CGCCGGCATCGTGCAGAGTGCCAAGGCCGTTACGCCCCCGCAGCGCTCGTGACCCAGCACCACCAGCAACGGCGTCCCCAACAGGACTACAGCATATTCCAGGCTGCCCAAGACCTCAGGGGTGGCAATATTGCCAGCCACCCGCACATCAAAAACATCTCCTAAGCCCTGATCAAAAATAATCTCGGCGGTCACCCGCGAGTCGGCACAGCTGAGCACCGTCACAAACGGATGCTGCGCCTGGGCCAGCTCCAGCACCCGCGCCTCGGACTGATCGGGGTGTTGCAGATGGTGCTCAGTAAACCGCTGGTTACCCGCCATCAGCCGATCCAGCGCTTCTTCAGGGCTGAGCGATGGCAGCCCTCCAGGCAATGCCGCCGCGATCGCTGATTTCATGGGCCAGAGCGATGACCCTAAGGCGGCCAGCTCCAGTATTCCCCCACCCCCCAATTTTAGGAAGTGGCGGCGATCGATGCCGCGATCGCTGCAATTCATATCTCCCATGGCCTATTCCATTGCCTATAACGACGCGACACATTTGACCGAGCGAATCTCCATGACATCGGAGATATAGCAGGTGCCGCCAAATTTGTTCAGCAGCGGGCGCACATTCTCGGCCACCGTTTTAATCTGCTCGGGCATACAAAACGCGATGATATAGACATTGTCGAGCATGGTCATATCTAAGTCTTCGCTGCCCGCCCGCAGCCCTTCGCCTTCCACATTGCGAATGACCGCATGGCCATGCACCCCCGACTTTTTCAAACTGTCTAAAATCTTGGCCAGCTCAAAGGAGTTAGCAATAATCTCAATCTTTTTGACCAGGTGCATGGGCTTAGCTCCACAATAGGTTAATGCCGTACAGATAAAGCGGAATTCCGACAATAATATTGAACGGAAACGTCACCGCCAGGGCCGTGGAAACGTACAGGCTGGGATTTGCTTCGGGCACCGTCAGTCGCATGGCGGCTGGCACTGCAATATAGGAGGCACTGGCACAGAGCACCGCAAATAAAAGCGCATCGCCCTGGGACATATTGATTAATCTGGCAATCAGTAACCCAATGCCTGCATTGAGAATAGGAATCAGAATGGCAAAGGAAATCAAAAACACGCCGGTTTTTTGTAGGTCCTTGATGCGCTTGGCCGCAACGAGCCCCATATCCAGCAGAAAGAAGGTCAACACCCCATAGAACATGTCTTGGGTAAAGGGCGATAGGACTTTCCAGCCATGCTCCCCGGTCAGCACACCGATAATTAAGCTACCGATCAACAAAAAGACTGAGCTGTTTAAAAAGGCATCTCGCAACACCTCAGACCAGACAAAGTCGCGCTTCTCATCGACCGCAAAGAAATTGACCAGCACCAGCCCCACAATAATGGCCGGAGACTCCATCAGGGCCAAGGCGGCGACCATGAAGCCATCAAAGGGCATGCCCAACTCCGTCAAAAAGGCGCTGGCGGTAATGAAGGTAACGGCGCTAATTGAACCATAGGTGGCGGCGATCGCCGCCGAATCATAGGTATCGAGCTTGAGCCGCAGAATAAAGTAGGTGTACAACGGCACCACGCAGGCCATCATGATCGCCGCCAAGAGGGTCAGCACTACCTCTTGGTTAATGCCGCTCTTGGTCAGCTCGACACCCCCTTTAAACCCGATCGCCAGCAGTAAATAGAGCGAAAATAATTTAGGAATTGGCGGTGGAATTTCTAAATCAGATTTAACTAAAACGGCTAGCATTCCCAAAAAGAAAAACAAGATGGGAGGATTCAGAATATTGGACACGATCAAGTTGGCGTTCATGCCCACACCCTTCGATATCGATTCAGCCAAGACCCCAAAAATCTTTGCATTTCGCAATGTTATCTATTGACTTTAAACAATGATGTATCGTGTCTGTTCACTCCATGTCAATGACTTCAGTAAAATCTTTGCTAAATGGAGCGGTGCCGCAAATCATTTCAGCTCCCTGAAGCTGGGTGAAAATTACCGCTTAGGTTAGGCCTTGAATAGTGCCAGGGCGACCCTCTTTAAACAGCCGCTGAACGCTGACCTAAGGATTGACGTTCAGCGGCCAGAGATCATGATTTTGACGGTAGACCGTCGGGCTCACGGTTTAAACTGTGGTCTGGGTGGCCGTAAGATCTGTAGACAAACCCGGAGGTGGCTATGACAACTGACTTTTCTGTGGGCGATCGCGTTCGTCTCATTGCCCTTCCCCCCTACTTCAAGACCGCCGACCCCATGCCCATGATGCGTCCTCCGGACACCCTGCCGGTGGGGGCTGAGGGGGTGGTGGTTAGCCGCCGCCCCAGTGGCTACTGGGGCGTTAAGTTCGAGAAAGGGGCCTTTTTGGTGGATACCCAGTACCTAGAATCCGCACCATAAACAAAAGCCCCAGCAGACCAGGCTGCTGGGGCCTCAGAGTAGATTCCCTAGGGCTCTTAAGCTGGGGAAGCTTCGGGTTCAGCCTCGGCGGGCACCTCGGTCACCTCAGCGACGGGTTCGGCGACCACTGGGGAGACCTCGGGTTCAGCTTCAGCGGGGGGAGCTTCGGTCACTTCAGCGACAGGTTCGGCAGCCACGGGGGGAACCTCGGGTTCAGTCTCGGCTGGGGGAGCGGCGATCGCTTCAGTGCTGGGTTCGGCGTCAACGGGGGCAGCGGTTTCTTCCACCGTTTCTTCAGCGGCATCCTCAGTCGCGACCTCAGCCACTACTTCTTCGGGGACTTCTTCTTCTACAGCCTTGGGTTTGGGTTTGGGGCCACGCATCAGGGCCATGGGTACGGCAGGCTTGCGATC
>JAIXUR010000517.1 GCA_027483425.1 Cyanobacteriota bacterium
AGGTGGTTAGCCCCGGTCAGGCCAATCGTGAACGCGACTACCGCTACAAACACACGGAATATGCGGCCCGTGGCATTGCGGAATACTGGATTGTCGATCCGGAAACGAACCAGGTGACCCTGTGTCTGTGGGTAAATGGCCGCTACGAAGATCGACTCTACAGTGGGGCAGAACCGCTGAAATCCACCGTGGTGCCTGACTTTCGACTGACTGCGGTAGAGATTTTTGGCTAGGTAGGGGCGATGGTCAAAGATCGGCCCAAGAGGGCCATCGCAACCAACGAACATGGGGACTTCATAAAAATGGATGCGGGAGCAAAGAGATCCCAGGGTTCTTTTGCCGGTTAGCTGGAAATATTGGTCTACCCACCAGAAGAACCCTGGGATCTGTGCTGAGACTAGCTGCTACTGCTGCTGCTGCTGGGCTGGGGCAGCTTGGGGATCAGCCAGGAGAGGAATTGATCCTGCGATCGCGTCTGAATCAAAAACTTGCCCGGCCCGGTTAGATCGGCCACGAACCCCTCACCGCTAAACAGAAAGGTCTTCATGCCGCCAATGGAGCGAGTCTGAAAGGGCATCGATTCGGGCAGCGCCACCAGGTGCCCGGTATCGATGGTGAACGACTGCCCTGCCGCCAGGGTGATTTCGTGAATTGCCCCGTAGGAGCACACCACCATTTGCCCCGTGCCCTGGGCGCGTAGCATAAACAGTCCCCCGCCCGTGCCAAAGAACGACTTCGAGCCACCCCACTTCGAGTCAAGGTCAACCCCCATGTCGGAGGCCACGTAGGCCCCCGACTGCACCAGCATCGGCTCGGTGATATCCAGAATGGTCAGGTCACCGGGCAGGGAGGGAGCCACCAGCACATCGCCCCCCTGGGCTGGCGCGGTGTAGACATTTTGAAAAAAGCTTTCGCCGCCGAGGAGCGATCGCTTCAGGGATTGCATAAAGCCCCCCGTGGCCTTGGTCTCTAGGGTGACGCCACCCGACATGCCCACCATGGAGGCGGCCTCCACCCGTACCTGTTCGCCCCCGGCTAGGCGCACCCGCCCCAGGGTGTAGGCATGCTGATACATCAATTCAACTTGCATGGTCAATGCTCCTTACAAACGATTAACAAGCTATAGCGCGAGATCTTGACTATTGCTGTAGCCAGGGCTGATCAGCGGTTCTGCCATCGGTTCTGGCACCAGCTATGGCATCGGTGCGCTGGGGACTAGGGCGATCGCTCAACTTCACCGACGAGTCCAACGAATAGTACTGGGGAATGCCAATTTCGATGCCGTTGGCCTCCAGCGCGTTGCGCACCCGCAGGCGAAGCTCGCGCCCCACCGTCCACTGCTGCGCCGGTTCAGTCTGAATCCAGGTGGTAATGGTAATGCCGCTGTGGGAGACACTATCGATGCCCAGGACAGTGGGCTCGGCCAGGATTTTGTCATGCCAGGCGGGGTCTGTGTAGAGCCCGTGCGCTACGGCCCGCAGCACCGCCAAGGCCTTGTCCGGGTTGGTGTGGTAGGCCACATCGATCGCAAACTCGACCCGTGACCAACTGCGGGTCAGGTTTCTGACCTGGGTAATGGCGCTGTTGGGAATGGTGATCAACTCCCCTTTGCCGCTGCGGATTTGGGTCACCCGCATGTTGAGGTTTTCCACCAGTCCGGTGGTCTGCGAGCCGAGGTCAATCACATCGCCGATCGCATACTGGTCTTCGGCCAAAATCAAAAAGCCGTTGACCAGGTCTTTGACCAGGTTTTGGGACCCAAAGGTGATCGCTAAACCGGCCAAACTCCCGATCGCCACCACCGACGTTGTTGACAACCCCAGGGCATTCAGCGCCGACAACAGGCCAAAGAGGGCGATCACCACCGTGACTAATCCCTTAGCCGCCCCAGAAATGGTCGAACCGCGCAACTGGCGGCGCTGGGCATCGCCCAAATCAATAAAATCAACCCGGTCGAGGGGGTTCCATCGGGTCAGAAAGATATCAATCAGACGACGGCTAACCCGAATCGCCAATCCAGTCAAAAACCAGATCAGCAGCAGCGACAGCGGCACCTCCAGGTACTTATACTGGTTGCCAAGCAAATAGGGAGAGACCCCCGCAATCCACAAAAAACCACTGTACCAAGCCAAAATCATCAGCCAAAATATCAGCCATTGGAGAAAATCTAAGGCCGAGAGCTGGCGATCGAGGCTAAAGATCTGCTCAAGACTGTGCAAGAAAAACGTTCGGGTTTGGGCCAGCTGTTCCCCCAGGGAAATGGCTGGGCCCTTGACTGACGGCTTCCCTGGCTCAGCCGCCGCCGCCGCCGTGCGCAGCAGTTTCTTTTGTCGCCTAAGCTGGCTCTGCCGTTTAGACAGCCCATACTTGAGCACCACAAAGCTAGCGGTGACCAGGGCGAGGCCCGCCAAAATGTGGTTGACCCGGCGGCGATCGCTGGGCAGTTTCGCCAGACCCTGGCGCAGATCCTGTTCGAGAGCATCGCGCCATTGCTCCGCCAGCTCGTCAATGGGCTGGCCGTTGAAGTCGGCGTCAACCTCGGTGACCGACAACAACACCAGCGGGCGGGTAAATTGGTTATCCCTGGCATCGATAATCACGACATTGTTGAGCTGCGACACCTCAAACACCAGGGTCTCGGGGTTCATGGGGCGCTGGAGCAGCAGCAGCAGCTTGGCCTTAATTTCTTCCGCCCGCTGCTCCACGGTCTGGCGGTCGCCCACCGCGTCAGGGGCGCGATCGTATACGGTGGGCGAGGCAATGGTAAAGAGGACGGTACTGCTGAAGGGAGATTCCACCGCAGTGGCTTCCACATTGCCGTAGCGCACTACCCCCTCGGGTGGCCCCACCGGCCCCGACTGGCCAAATCCATCAGGCATCGAAAACTGGGCCTGGCTGGGTTGACCCACCGCTAGGGTCAACCCCAGGGTGAGCAGTAGCGATAAGCCAAAAAGTATCAGGCGTTGAACAAATGCCATGGTGAATTAGAGCCGCACTTTTTCAGAATCATCCAGGATTATAAGGCCCGAAATGCTTGTTTTTGCTGCATCAACCCGATGGTGATGCGCTTGAATAGCCATTGACAGGCGGTGAAAATCACAAATAGCGTGGTGATGACGACCAAAGCATGGCGGGATAGAAAGATCATCTCAAGTTTATTCACCAAGGAGAGGGGGCTGATCAGTAGATCCCAACTATTCAAGCGAGCAAATCGACCCAGGTAAACCCCGATCGCACTGAGGCCATTGATGGCTAGTTCTAGCCAAATCATGGAGTAGGCCAGCCCTCGCTGGAGTAAATAAAGTTCCACATGCATGATGGAGACCACATAAGCTTCAAACCCTACTCCGATAAAGAACAAATACTGAGGAACCAGAAAGAGCATGACGGTTCCCATCGGGTATCTGCGGCGGATGTCGAGCACCAGATGGATAAAGTCAGTCACGATATAGGCTGCGTTGGGTAAGAACACCAGAAAGATGCCTACCCCAACCCACCAGGTCAGAGTTTTGAACTGCGGATGGTGTCTGTAGATGAAGGTGATGCCCAGGCCAAAAGCCAGGAGGGCGATCGCAATCACTCCAACCCACGGGTTTTGCCCCATGGACTGGGATACAGCCTGGGCTATAGCTTGAAATCGGGCATAACTCCCGGCGGCGGTGAGACCCAAAAGCAGCCACATGCCCCACCGCACAATCGGAGATTGAGGCTGATAAAATAAAACACTGCTTAAGACCAAGGGCAAAAAGGCCAGAAATAGATTCCATGACATCGGTTCGCCATTGTCAATCACGGCGTGGAAGGTGATGTCCCAATCAATTTGATCCAGGCGATCATTCATAAAAAATCTAAATTTTGAACCTTCAGCCGGGCTTAGAGGTTGTTTAAAAAGCCAAAGAGTGTCTCAGGTTATACCCATGTCGTAGGCTAGTATCCTCAAAATTAATCGTTTTTGCGGCCTCTAGGTGGCAAACTACATCTGGGACAACCCTTTTCAAACACCCTCTTAGGGTGAGTTTGCTGTCCGGTGCAACCCTGCCCACAGTGCCCAAAGGGTGACCACCAGCAGCACCGGATAAATCAACAGCAGATCTACCCGAATGTCAGCCTCCTGCAACAGAATGACCCATTCCCAAAGGGCAAAGGCCGCCCAGTATCCCGTAGCCCACAGCAAAGGCCAAGGCCAGGTACGCCGGGATCTCCCCAGCACC
>JAIXUR010000600.1 GCA_027483425.1 Cyanobacteriota bacterium
CACGGGCGACATTACTCGGCAGGATATTCTAGCGGCCCTAGGATAGCCACCACCGTTAGCCCCAGCCGTCGCCCCCCAGGGATGGGCGCAATTCTCATTTTGGCTTCTAGACTCTGAAATCTGGCCCAAACCACCAGGGAGTGAACTCCCTGGCTCATCGCTCAAGTCCGCTCAAGCGGACTAGGCCACTTCCGGAGTCCCCTTTAGGGGACGGAAGCTTTGAGCCTTGGGCTCAAGCCCAAGGCTCAGCGATCCATGATCGCTAGATTCAGACCGCTAGGGATCGGGGCATAGTCATAATGAGAATTGCTGCAGGGATGAGAGCCGCGTAGGCTAATTAGCTGCATACCAGCGAGAATAGAGGATTGGTATCACTCAATGGTTTGCTTGCCGCTATGGACATTGAACGCATTCTTGCCCATGCTTTGGCCGGAGGCGACCTCACCCCCGCCGATGGCGTCGCCCTCCTGCAGCCGCGCGACTCAGCCACCCTAGGGGCCATTCGCCAGACCGCTGACATCCTGCGCCAGCGACAGGCGGGGGACACGGTGACCTACGTGGTGAATCGCAATATCAACTACACCAATATCTGCGAGCAGCACTGTAGCTTCTGCGCCTTTCGCCGCGATCGCGGTGACGAGGGGGCCTACTGGCTGGACTTTGCCCCCATGGTGGAGAAAGCCACCGAAGCGGTCGCCCTGGGCGCTACCGAAATCTGCATGCAGGGGGGCCTCAACCCCGATGCCAAAATCAACGGTAGTTCCCTGAACTACTACCTGAAGCTGGTGGACACCATTAAGGGATCGTTTCCGGCACTGCACCTGCACGCCTTTTCGCCCCAGGAGATCGAGTTCATTGCCCGTCAAGACGGGCTGACCTACCGCCAGGTGCTGCTGACCCTGCGCGATGCCGGGGTGGGCTCATTGCCAGGCACGGCGGCGGAGGTGCTGGATGATGACGTGCGGCGGGTGCTGTGCCCTGAGAAAATCAACACGGCCACCTGGTTGGAGATTGTCGGGCTAGCCCATAACCTTGGCTTACCGACCACTAGCACGCTGCTGTCGGGCCATATCGAGACCCCGGCCCAGCAGATTGCCCACCTGGAACAGCTGCGTCAGCTCCAGCGCCGTGCCCGAGACGCAGGCCACGCCGCCGCGATCACCGAGTTCATCGTGCTGCCCTTTGTCGGGCAGGAGGCCCCCAAGCCCCTACGCCGTCGGGTGGGGCGCGATCAGCCGGTGCTGGCCGATGCGCTGTTGCTGATGGCGGTAGCCCGCATTTACCTCGGCAACTGGATCGCTAACCACCAGCCCAGCTGGGTGAAATTGGGGTTGGCCGGGGCCACTGAGGCGCTGACCTGGGGCTGTAACGACATCGGTGGCACCCTGATGGAGGAGCACATTACCACCATGGCCGGGGCCCAGGGGGGAACCGGCATGACGGAGGCAGAACTGCGGGGGGCGATCGCCAGTCTGGATCGTCCGGCCCGCCAGCGCGATACCCTCTACGGCTGGGTCGACGCTCCCGCAGAGGGTGTCGCGGCCCCGGTAGCGGCAGGGAATATCGTCCCAGCGCGGCAGTCGCGCAGCCAGAGCCGAATGGCCTGACCAATAATGCCGTCGCTGCTTTCCTGGGGTGGGGTCGGGGGGCGCGGGGCGACCGATCCAGGTTCAGCGGCGGCGGGGTAGGCCCCCAGGCTAGAGTACAGCAGCGCCAGGTGCCAGCCGTCGGCGGTGGGCGCTAAAAACAGCCAGTGGTAATGTTGCAGAGATACCGCCTGATCCGCCAGGTATTGCCGCTCCAGGGTGGTAAAAAACACCTGCTGAAGGGCGGGGTTGGGGTCTAAATCGGGCTCCCCGGCGCTGGCGGTGAGCCCGAGGGGGGTGAAGTCGGGGGTACTGGCGACCAGCACTGAACTCCGGGGCGAGAGCTCTCTCTCCGGCTCGCCCAAACTCCGGATGTTCACTCGGTTAGCGTAGCTGGGCAGATCGGCCAACAGCTGCGTTGCCAGCACCCGTAAATCGGTGGGGCAGGCGCTGCTGGGCCGCAGATAGGCCGAGGTCGGTGCTGCTGGGGTGTTGCCTGGGACGCTTGGCGGGGAGGTTAGTGGTTCCTGGGCCGGGGCAGGAAAGTTGAGTAGCACCCAGAGGAGTGCCCCGAGGCTAAGGGCGGAAAAGAGTAGGGGGGCTAGGGGGCGATCGCGGCGGAGCATTCTTCACAGATGCGTTGAAAGGCAGCGGCGGGGTCGGGGGCCGCGGTAATGGGGCGGCCAATCACCAGGTAGGTGGCTCCGGCTTGCAGGGCCTGGATTGGGGTTAGGGTGCGGCGCTGGTCCTGGCTGCTGGCCCCGACGGGGCGTACCCCAGGGCAGACCAGCACAAAGTTGGCGGGCAGGAACCGCCGCAGTTGGGTGACCTCCTGGGGTGAGCAAACGATTCCTGTCAGACCACTATCCTGGGCCAGTAGGGCCATTTGTAGGGCATAGTCAGCCGCCTTGAGGGGAATTCTGAGCTCCGCCGCCAAGGACTGGGGGGCAATGCTGGTCAGCAGGGTTACCCCCAAGACCACCGGTGGGGCCACCCCGGCCGCCTCGGCTCCGGCGATCGCTGCGGTCTGGGCCGCCACCAGGGCCTCTTTGCCAGCCGCCGTGTGCACCGTCAGCAGGTCAACCCCATAGCTGGCCGCCGCCGCGCAGGCCCCGGCCATGGTGTTGGGAATATCGTGGAACTTCAGATCCAGAAAAATTCGCTTTTGCCGCGCCTTGAGGTCTTGAATCAGCCCTGGCCCGGCGCTGACAAACAGCTCTAGCCCCAGCTTCCAGAAACTGACCTGGGGGATGGCATCTACCAGATCCAGGGCAGCCTGGGCCGACGGCAGATCTAGGGGCACAATAATACGCTGGGCAACGGTGTGCGGAGCAATCCTGGGCTGGTCAACGGTCATGGCTATACCGAGGGCAACGACTAGACCGGGCGCACCAGCATCAGAGTTTGGCCAAACTCCACGGGCTGGGAATTTTCTACCAAAATTTCGACGATTTCGCCGCTGACTTCGGCCTCGAGCTCGTTCATCAGCTTCATGGCTTCAATGATACATACGGTCTGGCCAGTACTGATGCGATCGCCCACTCCGACAAAGGAGGGTTCCTCAGGGGCTGGAGAGCGATAGAAGGTGCCCACCATGGGCGAATTGATGGCGACCAGATCGCTCCCCTTGCCCGGTGGGCTGGCGGGCGGTGTGGCAGTCGCCACCGCCGTGGGCTCGACCACGGGTGCAGACGAGCTCACGGTGGTTACCTCTGCCGGGTAGGCGGTCGGGGTCGCCACTGCGCCTATCACAATGGCTCCGGGCTTACGCAGGGTCAGCTCAAAGTCTGCACTTTTTAGGGTCAGCTCAACCACATCGCTCTGGCTGATGGCGGTGACTAACTCTCTGAGGTCGGTGACGCTTAGTTCCACGGCGTAGGTCTCATACTATTCAACAGCCCATTGGTAGTCATAGGGTAGCAGCGATCACGATGGTTGCCCTCTCGGGAGGCTGGGGTTGATGGCGGTGGGGGGCAATCCCAGCCGCAACCGAGGCTCCCTACTCTCGGCCCAGGTAGGCATCGGTGCGAGTGTCAACTTTGATTCTTTCGCCAATGGAAATAAACAGCGGCACCATAACCTGGGCACCGGTTTCTAGAATGGCGGGCTTGGTGCCGCCGGTGGCCGTATCGCCCTTCACGCCGGGGTCGGTTTGGGTGACCTCTAGCACGATGGAGTTGGGCAGCTCTACCTCCATAATTTGGCCATTCCAGGTGACCACGCTGACGCTCATTTCCTCTTTGAGGTACTTCACCTGATCCCCGATCTCGGCTGCCGTGAGGCGAACCTCCTCGTAGGTTTCCATCTCCATAAACACCAGGTCTTCGCCGTCACGATAGGTGTGCTGCATGTCTCTCTTCTCAATCACCGCCTGGGGAACGGTTTCACCGGCCCGGAAGGTTTTGTCGACGGTGTTGCCAGTTTTGACATTCTTGAGCTTAGTGCGCACAAAAGCCGACCCCTTGCCCGGCTTGACGTGGAGAAATTCCACCACGCGCCAGACGGATCCGTCTAACTCAATGGATGTACCGGTGCGGAAATCGTTGCTGGAAATCATGGTGCTGGCTACGGTGGACAGTCTAAGTTTGGCACCTCATTTTAACCCCCTGCGGCCATTTACCACAGGCATTTCCCCATAACTGCGGAGAACCGATCGGCTGGCCCCAGCAATGGTCAAGCCCCAGCCCAAGAAGAGGCCCAAGAAGAGGCCCAAGAACGGGGCTCGGCCTAGCGAGGGGGGCTACAGAGTATGACAAGATTGTAGAGGCACCCTGTGCCACAAGGCGGTGGGTTGCCTCCGGGGGAAACCCACCGCAGAAACCATAGAGCTATGGCCAAGGAAAAACGCGTGATGAACAGACGGCTGGGTATGGGCTGGAGCACTTTTGCAAGGCTGGGCTGGGGGCTAATAGTTGGCGTGGGCGTGTGGCTGGGCACCCTGGCCCCCGCTGTGGCGTTACCCGCTGGCCCCCTGGTGGCCTACCTGCCGCCGGGCAACGCCATTACCGATGGCAATGCTCTGCTGCGCTACTCGCTGCCCATCGACAATGCCGATATTCGATCCATCCAAGCCACCCTAGAGGGGTTGTCGGAATCGCTGCGCAGCAAGCGCTGGGGACCGATGACTAAAGACTTGACCAAGGTAGAGCGGATTCTGCTGCGCAGCCGGGAGACCATGCTGGCGGCGGTGCCCGATGGTAAGCGGGCCGCAGCCATTTCCTACCTGGATGATATGCAGGCTCAGCTGGTGCCCCTGCGGGAGGCGGTGGAGTTGCACGATCGCGAAGCCGTGTGGCTGAAACGGGCGGCCATGCTCAACGACGTTAGCCGCATTGAAGAGCTGATGGTGACGGCGTTTCCCTTTGAGGTGCCGGAGGAATACAGTACCCTGCCCCAGCTCAAGGGCCGGGCGACGGTAGAGGTGACGACCAACAAGGGCACCCTCCAGGCGGTGATTGACGGCTACAGTGCCCCGGTGACCGGCGGCAACTTTATCGATCTGGTTCAGCGGGGCTTCTACGATGGTATGTCCTTTAGCCGGGCTGAAGACAACTACGTGCTGCAAACCGGCGACCCCGATGGCCCCGCAGACGGGTTCATTGACCCCAAAACTAAAGCCTACCGAGCCATACCCCTAGAGATTTTAGTGGAGGGCGACGAGGTGCCGGTCTATGGCATGACCCTGGAGGAGATCGGCCGCTTTTTAGATAAACCAGTGCTGCCTTTTTCGGCCTTTGGCACCCTGGGCATGGCCCGTCCCAATGAAGACCCCAATGGTGGATCTTCGCAGTTTTTCTTCTTCTTGTTTGAGCCCGAGATGACCCCGGCGGGGCTGAACCTACTCGATGGGCGCTATTCGGTATTTGGCTACGTGGTTGAGAACACAGAGCTGCTGGAGCAGCTGACCCAGGCCGATCGCATTGAGTCGATCCGGGTGATTGCCGGGGCCGATAATCTGGTGCAGCCCTCCTAGGCGTCCCCATGGAGGGCGACACCGTGGATCATGCCGCTGGGAATAGCACGGCTGGGGAGAACATTGGCAGGGAGCACCCGCCAACGATCGCTGACCTGGGGGAACTGGGGCTGCTGCAACGGCTGTTTCGCTATTGCCCCAGCGACGTAGTCGGCGACGATGGGGCCGTGGTGGCCCTGCCAACTGGCCAGAGCCTGGTGGTGACCACCGATGTGCTGGTCGATGGGGTGCACTTTAGCGATCGCACCACCGCCCCGGCCGATGTCGGCTGGCGAGCGGTAGCGGCCAACCTCTCGGATCTTGCGGCCATGGGGGCGACCCCCCTGGGTATTACCGTAGGCCTGAGTCTGCCGGGGCACACTCCCCTGGCCTGGGTCGAGGGGCTCTACCAGGGCATGGCCGATTGCCTGGCCCCCTGGGGTGGGGCTGTGCTGGGGGGCGACCTCTGCCGGGCCGATACCCGCAGCGTGGCGATTACGGCCCTGGGCAGCGTGGTGCCCCAGCGGGCGCTGTACCGCAGTCGGGCCCAGCCGGGGCAGGCGATTGTGGTCACCGGCTACCACGGCCAATCGCGGGCGGGGCTAGAGCTTTTGCTACACCCAGAACGGGGAGATGGGGTGGCCCCGGACGATCGCGATCGCTGGATTGCCGCCCACCAGCGCCCTCGCCCACGCCTGGATGCGATCGCCGCCCTCTGGCAGATCCTGGGGGATGGGGTTGACGCCAGGGCCATAGCGGCCATGGACTCTAGCGACGGCCTTGCCAATGCGGTGCTACAACTGTGCCAGGCCAGCGGCGTGGGGGCGCGCCTAGCCGAGGCCGATCTGCCCCTCGATCCGGCGTTGGTGGCTTGGGTTGGCCGCGATCGAGCCCTCGACTGGTGCCTCTACGGGGGCGAAGACTTTGAGTTGGTGCTGTGTCTGCCCTGGGTGGTGGCCCAGGCGCTGGGCGATCGCCTGGGAGATGGCTGTGCGATCGTGGGCGAAATTACCCCCGGCCCTGGGGTTGCCCTGGGGCTGATCACCCAGGCCTCTCCCCTGGCCTTGAGCTTGAGTCAGGGATTTCAGCATTTTCAGCGCCCCTGAGCCGGGGCTTGACCTCCTGGTACCGACTAAGCATTGATCCCTGAAACCTGACTTCGGGAATGATGGTCGTCGTGGTCATTGTGGTCGTCATCCCCCTCGCGATCGCGGCTCCCGGCCTGTTCATGGTCATCAGCATCGTCTGTTTCCGAGCCATGGCGAGACTCAGAGGTTTGGGTAGAGGCAGTGTTGGCACTCCGACCGACCAAGACATTGCCCTGTTCAACTCGGGTTGAGAAGGTGGGCAAGTCAGAGCGGGCTGGGCCCGTCAAAACTCGGCCCCCAGCGGCAAACCGCGCCCCGTGACAGGGGCAATAAAACTCCCCTGGACCCGCTTGCCAGTCGACCCGGCACCCTTGATGGGGGCAAATCGGACTGACCGCCTTGAGCTGGTTAGCCTGGTCACGCACCACCATGACTGAGCCCAGCGGGGTATGGTCATTGGCGATAAATCCGGCCCGGTCAAGCTGGCTCACGGTGCCCACGGGGGTGTAGGCAGACGCCTGGGCCAGGTTCCCTGGGATGGGGGTGACAGCGGCGGCCCTGGCGGCTCCCTGGGACGCCTGTCGGTTCAACCAGGGGGGCACCATGGCCACCAGGGAACCCAGGCCTATCCACTGTAAAAATTTTCTGCGATCCATCATGGGATACTTCAGCCTCCTAAGATATAAAGCTGGGATCATCTGTCCTAGAAATCTCCTCCAGGGGCGATGGCTATACTGGCGACTTACGACGAGTCTTTGTCAGTTTGGTCATGACGATGCCGGTCACCACCAGCCCAATGGCCCCCAGGCCATTTAAGACTGGGTAGATATTCTCTAGGCCCAGAAGTTCTCCGGTGTGTAGTCCAAGTAAGACTTCACCGATACCGTCCCAATGCAGCCAATCGGCAAAAATCGTGTAGCCCAGACCAGTGAGAATGGTGACCCCGAGCGGTAGCGCCATGATGATGGCGAGGGAGCGATGATAGTTGCGAAATGTACGAACCATAGTGATGGAGAGTCCAGATTAAGGTACGAACAGGGCTTGGGTGGCCTGTTCGCTCCGACTCTAGCAACGTCACGGTAAAGAACTAGGAAAGAGGCAGTTTGACCTGAACCACCGTGCCCTTACCGAGCTGACTGGTGATGCTAATACTGCCCTGGTGGGTTTGGACAATGCGCTGGGCAATGGCTAAGCCTAGGCCAGCGCCCGAGCGGTGCGATCGCGCTGGGTCAGCCTGCCAAAATCGCCCATAGAGGTGGGGCAGATGGGCTGGGGCAATGCCAATCCCGCTATCTTCAACGTAAACCACCACGCTGGCTTCCTGAATTTGCGATCGCAGCCCAACGGTGCCCTGGGCTGGAGTGTATTTCAGCGCATTGTCGAGCAGGTTGGCAAACAGGCGATTGAGCTGGCTGCTGTCTCCCCACACCGTACCCGCCGCCGCCAGGGAAACGTTAAAGCGCAGATCATGGGCGGCGGCCTGTAATTGGTAGAGGTTAGCCAAATCCTCTAACAAGTCATCGATGGGAATGGCGGTGGCCTGGTCCTTAGGCAGTGGGCTATCGTCCAGGCGGGCTAGCAGTAACAAATCATTGACCAGACCCGTCATTTGCTCGGTGGCACTGGCGATTAAGCCCATTTTCTTCAGATCGGTTGCCTGAAAGCGCTCAGGGTGGCTTTGCATGACCTCCACCGAGGTTTTGATCGCGGTTAGGGGGTTACGCAACTCATGGGAGGCGTCTGCCGTAAACTGTCGCAGCCGCTCAAAACTACTCTCAATCGGGGTCATGGCCAAACGCATTAGCCCCCAACTGCCCAACCCACAAATACCCAGAGCCACTAGCCCACCCCAGCCCAGCCCCAGGCGCAGGCGGTGCAGTTCGCTGTCGATGGAGGCCGTGCTGCTCGCTACTCTGACATAGCCCCGCAGCGTACTGACATCGTAGACGGGCACTGTCAGTAGCCGTAATCCCTCGATTTGTTGGGGGCGCAAATTATCCGAGAGGGGCAGATGGGGTGGGGCATTGCCCACCTGCCGCAGGGGTCGTCTGGCCTGGTCAAACCACTCTATGGTCTGGTCGCGCTGGCGCAGGTCTTGCCAGCGCAAATCGAGGTCGCCGTCACTGTCTCCAGAGGAGGCCGGTTCAAGCTGGGCAGACGGCTCAGATGACTCAGCAGAGTCCTTGGGTTCGGACTCCCTGGCGTCTGATTTTTCGTGGTCGGGTGCCTGGACGCCGGATGCCTGGACGCCGGATGCCTGGACGCCGGATGCCTGGACGCCGGATGCCTGGGCGTCTAATTCATCATCGTGGGTGGCTCCAGGATCATGGGATGACTCGTCCTTGGCCTCTAGGTCATCGTTAGAGTCGGACAGATCGGCGATCGCTAGGCTACGGGCGGCGGCATCGGCCAGGTTAAACAGCGACTGATCCAGTTGACCATACAGATTACGCGCCACCACCTGATAGACGCTGATTGCCCCCACTCCCAAGGTCAGCGCGATAATGCCCAAGGACGACAGCACCAGACGCCAGCGCAAGGCGGTAAATTGAGACCGAACCGGAGACTGGGGCTGGGGCATTAGGGCCTATCCTTGCTTGAGCCGGTAACCCAGACCGTAGACCGTTTCCACAAAGTCTGGCGGGGCTCCGGCCGCCGTCAGTTTTTGCCGTAGGCCTCGAATATGGACTTTGACCGTTTCGGCACCGGGGGTTTCTTCCGTTGCCCACAGGTGATCGAGGATTTCGTCACGGCTAAAGGTGCGTTGAGGGTTGCGCATCAACAGCTCAAGCATCTGATATTCCTTCGGCGTTAGGGCCAAGGGCTGGTGATGGCAAGTCGCCTGGCAGGCATTTGGATCTAGCTCTATGGTGCCCCAACTTAATACCGGCGAGAGGGACACGGTGCCGCGCCTCAGTAGCGCTCGAATACGGGCTAGCAGTTCTTGCAGGTCAAAGGGTTTAACGACGTAGTCGTCGGCCCCGGCATCTAGGCCGATCACTTTATCGGTGCTGGTATCCCGGGCCGTCAGCATCAACACGGGGGTTTGCACCCCCCGCTGACGCATCCGCTGGCAGAGTTGAAGGCCGTTGAGCCGGGGCAGCATAATGTCTAGCAGCACCAGACTATAGGAATAGGTCTCGAGGTAGTCCCAACCCAGCTCGCCGTCTTCTGCGACATCGACAGCATAGTTCTGGTCGCCTAGCGCTTCCGCCAGCGGAAATGAAATGCGTTCGTCATCCTCTACGAGCAGAATTTTCATGGCAGAGTAACCGCTTGATAGCTGAGCAGAGCCATCGATCGACCTACCGTTATGACCCCCTGGAAAGGGCCGATCCCGTGGCAACGAGTCAAGCCACGCTGGGCCAGAGCCGCTGAGCCAGCGTCCACGCCCATGGGCCCACGATCATGAAACCCCTTAGCCATGGCTAAACTCCAGCTACAAATCACCGCAGTGCGCATTGTTAATCTCTCCGTCGGCCATGCGGGTGTTGCAAAACCGAGCGGTGCTCAGGTCAGTGCGGTTGAGGTTAGCCCCCAGCAGATCGGCGTCGGTGAAGTTAGCGCCCGCTAGGGAGGCATCGCGGATCAGCGCTTCGCGCAGGTCGGCCCCGGTCAGGTCGGCCCCATCGAGGCGGGTGCCGATCAGATCGGCTCGATAGAACTGGCCATGGGTCAGGGTCGCGTTGCTGAGGTCGGTGGCCGACAGACTGGCCTGGTTAAAGACACCATTATCTAACTGACTGCCGCTGAGGTCGCTACCGTACCAGTTCGTGTTGCGGGCTTCGACGCCCTCTAGGTTAGCCTGGGGGGCCATGACCTCTACCAGGCGACTGCGGGTGAGCACGGCCTCGCTGAGGTTGGCGGTGCTGAGGTTAGCGCCCTCCAGGTTGGCCTCGTTGATGATCGCTCGGGTCAGATTGGCCTGGGTCAGATTGGCCTGGGTCAGATTGGCCCTGCTGAGTCGGGTTTGGCGTAGGTTAGCCCCGGACAGGTTGGCGTTGGTCAGGTCGGCATTGTTGAGATCCGCCCCGGCCAGCACTGCGTCGCTGAGGTCGCAGGCAACGCAGGTGCGGCTGATTAACAGCTGTTGCAGGGGGTCGAGGGTCGCGCCGGGGTGCACCCCGAGCCCGAGCACGGCGCCCAGGGATGCCACGAGGCCGATCTGTCCCCGGTACCAGTATTTTTTTAGACGGTCTGCCATGGTGTGCCATCTCCTAAATCTAGGCCCAAAAATCTAAGGCCAAGTCGATAGATTGCTTCTACAATGTGTCAGCAACCTCTGGCCCGGCTGGTCTTGAAGCTGGCTTTAGAGGGTGGTTGAAAAGTCAAAGAGCGTCTCAGGTTATACCTAGGTCGTAGGCTAATGTCCTCAAAAATCAGCCTTTTTGCTGTCTCTCTGGTGGCAAATCAGACCTGGGACAACCCTTTTCAAACACCCTCTTAGGCTAGCACTTACCTCCAGCCCGGACTCTAGCTAGCCCTGACCCAGCCACCCAGATGGCTCTGATCGCTCTCGGTAGTTCGACCTCATGGCATCTACACCGGCATCTTCGCCTTTGAGTTCTCGTCGACGGCAGCACCCTGGCCCCAGTCGCCAGGTTAAGCCTTTGGAGTGGGTGTGGCTAACCCTGTGGGTCTTGCTGTTGACCGGTTCAGGGATCTTCTGCGGCTGGGCGCTCATGTGGCTCACCCGGATTCCGCCCCTGCCGGATTGCGAGCAGGTCACCCCGTTTCACTCGGCCAGCGATCTACTGTACTGTGCCAAGGCCCAGGCCCGCACCGGGGAACCCAACAATCTCGTGCAGTCGGTCTTGCTGACCGCCAATTGGCCCAAAACCAACGACCACTACGACGACTCCCAGGAAATTCTCAAGGATGCCTCGGAGCAAATCTTGGTGCTGGCCAACCGCTGGGCCCAGGCCGGCAAGCTGGAGGATGCGGTCAAGCTGGCGGGGGAAATTCCGCTCAATACGCCGCTGCGGAAGCCCGCCCAGTCGGTGATCTTTGAGTGGCGGCAGGACTGGGAACAGGGTCGGGCGATCGAGGCTCAGTTGAAGCCGGCCCTGGCCGTCAGCGACTGGGAGCTAGCCAAGACCCACCTGCAAGCCTTTAAGAGCCTCAAGAGCGACTACTGGCTCACGACCCGTTACCTCTACTGGCAACGGCAGTTTCAGATTGAAAAACAGGCCTGGGATCAGCTCCTGGAGGCCCGCGCGCTGGCGTCCACCAACCAGATTGATAATTTGCGGCAGGCGGTGGTGCTGGCGCGATCGCTCGACCTGCGCAGCCAAGTGTGGCCAGCGGCCGAAAACGACGTGAATCTCTGGAGCAAGACGATTCTGGATGTGGCCCTACAGCGGTGGCAGGTGGGCGATCGCGCCGGGGCCTTAGAACTGGCTAGCGTAGTTCCCCCGAGCCCCCATCTGGCCCAGGAGGCTCAGGATCTCCTGCACCTGAGCCATGCCCAGGCCTCTGCCCGCCAGGCTGAACCCACGGGCGATGGCCTCGCCCCCCGCTATGACCATATGTTTGCCCTGATGGAGGCGATCGGGGCGATCAATCAGCTCCCGGCGAACAGTCCCTACGCGGCGGCTGACCTATCCTCAGTGGAGGGTTGGACTGACCAGTTAAACGACCTGAGACAGCTGAAGTTTAGCGATATGGTATCTAGGCTAGGGCAGCGAACAACCTATGAATGGGCCATGCACCAGGCCCAGCGGGTAGAGGTGGGCCGCCCCCGCCGCATTCAGGGGCAAACACTGATCGCCCAGTGGCAGGCTAACCTGCAGCGCATTGAAGATCGCCCTATTTTGGCGGAGGCCCGCCGTCTGGCTCGGCCCGGTACGATTGCGGCCCTGCAAGCGGCCATTGCCAAGGCCGGAGAAGTCGCCCAGGGGAGAGCCTTGCGCATTGAGGGCCAGACCCTGGTGGCCGAGTGGCAGCAGGAAATTCAGGTGATCGAAGACCGCCCAATTTTAGATGCGGCGGTGGCCTTGGCCAACGAGGGCAAATTGCAGGAGGCGGTGACCGAGGCCCTCAAGATTGAGCCCACCCGCGCCCTCTACACCCGCGCCCAGGGACTTGTGGCGGAGTGGACGGCCTCGATTCAAATTGCCGAAGACAAGCCCATTTTGGATGAAGCCAAGGATTTGGCCTACGCTGGCAGCCTGTCGGCGGCGATCAACCTGGCCAGCCAAATTGCGCCAGGACGGGCACTCTACAACGAGGCCCAGGTCGCGATCGCCCTGTGGAAAAACGAGCGGGCCTACATCTGGTCGATCTGGGAAGCCGAGGGTAAGCCTGTACCCGGCGGGGACAGCGCCCCAGCGGCGGACTCAGAACCAGCGGATTCAGAACCGGCGGGCCCAGAATGACAACGCCCCCCCTGAGACTCATACTGGTGGACGAAGACCCGGTGTTTCGTCTGGGGCTGCGCATTTGGCTGGAGCAAACCGCTGGCTATGGGGTGGTGGCCGAAGCCAGCCAGGCCGAGGATGCCCTGACGATTTTGTCCAGCCGGGTCAGCGGGCCGAGCCCGCGCGCCGATGGAGCCTGGCCCCCGGAGCTCTCCCCCGAAGGAGCCGATGACTGGACTGTAACGGGGGCCAGCCCCTGGCCCGACCTAGATCTGGTGATCCTGGATCTGGGGCTGGGGGTGGGTAGCTCTGACCAACTGCCGGGGCTGCACCTCTGTCGCGAGATTAAAGCCCGCTACCCAAGTCTCCCCGTGCTGGTGCTCAGTGCCCAGGCTGAGCCCGTTTTAGCCGCCGCCGCTCGCCAGATGGGGGCCGATGGGTTTGGGGCCAGGGGCATGGCCGTGGGCGATTTAGATCGGCTGATTCAGCAGTTGGCGGGGCCCCAGCGCCAGCCTGTCCCAGCGGGGCCCCTCGGGGGTTCCCCTGGCCAGCGGACTCCCAACTCCTCACCGACCTTGGGCGCTGCCCCCACCCCGACGGCCCAGCCCGTACCGCCGCTGTTGACGGCCCTGCGGATTAGCCTGCGGCTGTCGTCGGTGCAGCAAATTGAAGCGGTGATGGCGCAGATCGAGGCTGAGCAGTACCGGGGGCGCGGCTCGCTGCTGTCTGAAGCCCTGCTCGCCGGGCGCTATCGAGAACTTAGAGCAGCTCGCTGGCTGGTGCGTAAGCTATTGGCCACGCCCAACTTTTCTGACCAGTGGCAGCCGGTTGGCCCATCCGGCCCTGACCGTGGCCCAGATCGCGGTGGTTGGCTGGAGTCGCCAAGGCGGGCCGGAGGGGGGGCCGGGGTACCTCCCCGAGCGCCCAGGGAAGGTAGCTATCTAGGCGGCCGACCTGGCGATGCCCTGGCGGTGGCCCTGGGCGATCGCCCCTTAGAGCCGGTCGTTAACCAACGCCTGGCGTTGGAGCAGGGCGATCTGGCGACCGTGGTCTTTGAGCGGGTGTTTCGCCAATTGCAGGGGCTGCTCGACAATACCAGCGGTACCCCGCTTGAAACCGACATTCTGCGCGACGACAAAAAGCGGGAGCTGTTTTACCTGCTGCTGCGCAAATTTGAAGATGCCCTGGATAGCCTGCGCCAGGCCGGGGTGCCACCGGGCCAGCTGGCCGAGAAATATCCCCTGGTGCTGCACGATGTCTGGCTGGCCACCGTTACAGACTTCTTTGGCCGCTACTACACCCTCCAGGTCGACACCCTGGAGCAGCCTGTGGTTCCTGCTCTGTTGGCTGAAGCCCCCGTGGTTCAGGCCGCCATTCTAGACCGTGTGCCGTTGGTGCCCATGCTGCTGGGGCACCTGATTTTTAACGAGTCGGTGGTGGTCGATGGCAGTCTCTACGAGGCGGCTAATCCCGCCGCTCTGGCCCGTAGCCAGGAGCTGCTCGAGCATCTCCTGATTCAGTTGGCCAACGCGGTGGTGCAGCCCTTGCTGAACAATTTTGCCGATGTGGAGCTGATCAAAAAGAACCTGTATCAGCGCCGCATGATCACCAGCCGCGACATTGAGCGGTTTCGCAACGACCTCTCCTGGCGCTACCGCTGGGATGGGCTGATCAACGAGCCCAAGGCCATTTTTGAGAGCCAGTACCGGCTGTTTGGCTTTACCGAGCGAGGCATTCAGGCTCAGCTGGTCTACGCTCCTCGGCGGCAGGAATTGGAGCAGCTCTCGGGCTTGCAGCGGGCGGTCACCCTGGCGGTCGAGGCCCGAGATGCGATCGCCCCCCGGTTCCGCTCAGCGGTCTCCCTGGTGGGCAGCGGCATCGTGTATGTGCTGACCGATGTGATTGGGCGCGGCATTGGGCTAATTGGGCGGGGGATTTTGCGGGGGGTCGGCGGGGCCTGGCGCGACCCCCGTTACCGCCGTGACGGTCAAGATAGCAACATGCAGGGCTAACCAGCACCATGCCCAGGGATGCCGTCGTGGGAGCCGTTGGGGGCATTGAGCGAGGCCGCGGTGGAGGCCGCGATCGCCATGCCCCCACGAATCATCCCAAGGGTTCACACAAAATCTGCATTTTTTTGGGACAATCAGCTGATGAGAAATCCTCGTTGGAGCCTCACCCATGCCCATAGCACCCTTTACTTCACGGCTTCTGGCCGGCTTTAGCAGGGCTAGGGGCTGTGCGTCGGCCAAGCCAGGGATCCCAGCCGCTCGGTGGATCGCCAGTTCACCGCCTTTTTTTCGTTGTCTACGGGGAGTTAATCCACGCCTATGAAGTCGAGCTTGGCGTTTTCTGCTGAGCCTTTCCTGGCTGCGGCCAGGCGGCTGTTCTGGTTAAGTCTCTGGTTACTGTGGATACCCCTGGGGGTATATATCACTCTCCTCAATCGAGGCTATGACCTCGGGCTGTTACAGATGGCTTTATTGGTCATTTCCATCCTGGGTTTGGGGGTGATTAATTCCGAGACAGCCTCGGTCATTTACAGCTGCCTGGGGCCCACGCCCTGGCTAGGCCGTGGATTTCTCCAGCGCCTGGGTCTAGGGGCATGGCCCGGGCGGCCTCGGCCTGCTCGGCCTGCGCCACGGTTGCCCCTGGCGATGGTGACGGCGTCGCCGGTGGCGGTGCCCTTTGTCTCGGTGATTGTGGTGGCTTACCTGCCCAACGAGCAGGACATCATCGAAGATACCCTGCTCCATTGGCTGACCCAGGTGACCCCACCGGCCCAGGGCTGGGAAATTATCCTGGCCTACAACACATCGACTCGGCTGCCCGTAGAGGCCCGCCTGCGTCGGTTAGCCCAACGCTATCCAGCCCTGGTGCTGTTGCCGGTGAGCCAAAGCCACTCCAAAGCCGAAAATCTAAACGCGGCCCTGGCGGTGGTCAGGGGCGATATGACCTGCATCTTTGACTCGGATCACTACCCATCGGCGGACTGCCTCAGCCGAGCCTGGGCCTGGCTGTACCAAGGCCGGTACGACGGGGTCCAGGGGCGCAATATCATTCGCAATGCCCAAGATAACTGGCTGACCCAGATGATCGCGGTGGAGTTTGAGTGCATTTACGGGGTCAGTCACTACGGGCGATCGCTGCTGGCCGATACCGCCCTCTTTGGCGGCTCAAACGGCTACTGGCGCACCACGACCCTGCGCGATCTGGGCTTTAACCCCGCCCGACTCACCGAGGACATTGACCTCACTGTGCGGGGGCTGCTGGGGGGCTATCGCCTGGTCCATGACCCCGCCATTGTGACCACCGAACTGGCCCCCGATAATTTGCGCGCCCTGTGGCTACAACGCCAGCGGTGGGGCCAGGGCTGGTTAGAGGTAGCCGGTGCGCACCTGGGGTCGGTGCTGCGATCGCCCCACCTCGATGCCGTGCAAAAGCCCTGCTGGGTCATCATGCTCCTGTTCAGCCAGTACTTTTATCCCCTGGTTTGGCAAGTGGTGCCGATGTCGATGGCCATGTACCTGAGCCAAACGGACCATAACCTCGTCTTTGAGACCCTGAATGGGGCGCTGATCGTTCTGCTGTCCGCCAGTGTGGTGCTACAGGTCGTGGTGGCGCTGGGGTTGCGCCCGGCCCTGTCGACCTACACCCGACGCCACGGCATGATCTACTGCCTGCTGTCGCCAGTCTATTTTTGGCTCAAGGCGCTGATTGCCATGGTGGCTCTGGCCAACCACCTCTGCGGCAACCGGGTCTGGCACGTGACCGCCCGCACCAAAAGGAAGTCGAGGAGGTGGAGGGTGGCCCTGCGGGGGGCGAAATGAGGGCAGGGGAGAGTCGAATAACAGCCCATGGGATGAGTCCATGGGATTATTGTGGCGATTGACCGTCCGGGACGCCTCTACCCCAAGGCCATGGTTTGGGTCTAGCCTAGGGCAGAGGTCAAAACCATAGATTTAACCCCAAAAAAAGCCCCCGACGCGGGGCCGGGGTAGCGGGTTGTTGTTGTTCTGGAGGGACGCTGAACACCGTTCATACTCTCCAGTTCTAGCTACAGGAGATAACGCTCAGATTACGGATGGTTGATGGAGGATCCTGAGAACCTATAAAGTTTGGCACCATACTGCCAGGCTTGAGCCAGCCCAGGCCGGGGCCTAAAATCCCTGGCCCCTAAAACCCCATGGCCTTGGCCAGGATCAGGGGCTCAGGGTTGAGCCCCCCTTTCACCTGGTTGTTGCTGTGGGCGATCGCAGTGTCAGGGTCTTTGAGGCCATTGCCGGTTAGGACGCACACGATGTTGGCCCCTGGGGGCACCTGATCCTTCACTTTTAAGAGCCCGGCCACCGAGGCGGCACTGGCGGGTTCGCAGAATACGCCCTCCAGGGCCAGGAGGCGGTAGGCCTCTAGAATTTCGTCATCGGTGACGGCGGTAAACGATCCTTGGCTGGCATCGCGCACCGCTTCGGCCTTGGTCCAACTGGCTGGGTTGCCAATGCGAATGGCGGTCGCCAGGGTCTGGGGGTCACGCACCACATGGCCACTGACCAAGGGGGCCGCCCCCGCCGCCTGAAAGCCCATCATGCGAGGCAAGCGACTGCACTTACGCTGCTGGTGGTATTCGCAAAAGCCCATCCAGTAGGCGGTAATGTTGCCCGCGTTGCCCACTGGAATACACAGCCAATCGGGGGCATCGCCCAGGGCGTCAACCACCTCGAAGGCCCCTGTCTTTTGCCCTTCCAGACGATAGGGGTTAACCGAGTTCACCAAGGTAATGGGGTAGTCTTCCGCGAGCTCGCGCACCAGGGTCAGGGCGTCGTCAAAGTTGCCGTTGATGGCCAATACCTCAGCCCCGTAGAGCAGCGCCTGGGCCAGCTTGCCCAGCGCCACATAGCCATCGGGAATGAGCACAAAGGCCCGCATGCCGCCTCTCCGGGCGTAGGCGGCCGCAGAGGCAGAGGTGTTACCGGTACTCGCGCAGATCACCGCCTCGGCCCCGGCCTCTTTAGCCTTAGAGATGGCCATGGTCATGCCCCGGTCTTTGAAACTGCCGGTGGGGTTGAGCCCGTCGTACTTGACCCAAACAGTGACATCTTTGCCAATGTGCTGGGCTAAGACCGGCATTGGAATCAGGGGGGTGTTGCCCTCGCACAGGGTCACCACTGGGGTCTGGGCTGAAACAGGGAGGTAATCTCGATAGGCTTCGATCAGACCAGGCCAAGGCTGCAGCCCTGGGGCGGGCGATCGATGGGCTGAGGTGGCAGCAACGCCAGAGGGATTTACGCTTAGGGTCACGGTAGGTTGACGATAGTAAAGAGCCAACGGCCCCGGCCAGCAATGGCCTGGCCTGGGGTCAGCATTTCGTGTTCTTTAGTCTACCGTGAGCCCAGACCCCAATGGATCAGGAATGCCATTATTGGGTCTTCAGATCACTGCTCCAAGCGTTTTGTCTTCAGCCTGTCCTAACCAAAGTGGCGATCGCCCCCTTGATTGCTCTAACCCTGGTCATCGGCCCGCTGCTAGAATTGCCGATTATGGCGCTGGTGGCGCAGAGACTCCTGCGACTCCGCCCTTAAACTTCTCATAATTGTTAAATAAACCCGTGATTATGGTCTTCTAGGTACTGACTCCTGTATCAGGCACCTGCCTGAAGACTTAAACTTAAGATATGCGTTTCAGGGGGTAACCCTATGCGACTGTCCACTAAATCTTTTGCTGCGATCGCAGGTTTCAGCGTTGCGGTCGCAGGTGCCATCGCCATTCCCTATCTCACCTCACCCTCCAGTGCCGATCCCTTACAGCAACCTGGTCGACCCGGCTGGCAGATGCCCATGAATCGAGGCCCCATGCCCATGCACCAGAGTGGCCGACAAGGGCATCATGGGCAAATGATGCACATGATGCAGGCCAATAACGAGTTTGAGTTTTTAAGCCTGATGATTCCCCACCATGAGGAAGCCATTGCCACAGCTCAACGGGTGCTGGAGTATAGCGATCGCCCTGAGATGCGGGAGTTCGCTCAGGACATCATTGACGTGCAAACAGCCGAAATCGAGCAGATGGAGGCCTGGTTAGGTGAGTGGTATTCCGGTCAGGACACCAACCTCACCTACGCTCCCATGATGCGCGACCTGAGCCAACTCGAAGGGGATGCCCTCGATCAGGCGTTTTTAGAAGACATGATTATGCACCACATGGGAGCCGTGATGATGTCGCAACACTTGGTAAACCTCGGTCTGGTCGAGCACCAGGCAGTCCAGCCCTTTGCTCAAAATATTGCCGATACCCAGCGGCAAGAAATCTGGCAGATGCAAGCTTGGTTGCAGGAATGGTATGGAGTCGCAGGAATGCCAATGGGCAATGGCATGATGCCCTGTGGAATGCCTTACTAGGCGCAATGAGTGCTGTATCTTGATCTAAAAATGGAGTAAGCCGTTAGGCATTTGGCGATAGTTCAATCGTATTAATGGCGACTCTAGTCAAGTCTTTTTGTCTAAACTTATGGCCAAAGGCTCGCTATGAATTCCCACCTACGTGGGAATGACGGTGGGGCTTCATTTGTTTGCCAGTCCATAAACTCAGCCCAGCGGGCCGGTCACATCAAAAGCCTGGATGAGTAATTAAACGGAACACGCTAACCAAAGTGGCGATCAACGTGGCGATCGCTATGGCATCCAGTTGGCAAACTGCCCCAGTCCTGATCAGCGCTCCTTGACGCTCTGGTTTAAGATTGGTCTCTGGACAGGATGGTTAAAATACCTTAACTTTCTGACTGAGTCCAAATTCTCTACACTAAGTTGTGCCCATGAACGTTCCCGTGGATAGCGCTACCCCCCAGGTGAGCAACCTATCGGATCAGCCCCTGCAACAATCTGGTGTTCTGGATCAACACCTGTCTAGCTCGGAGCTGCCCATAGGTGAAATAGGGCGCGAAACGGCCCCGGCGGCAGATGACAAAATTTGTTGGATCGAAGTGCGCCAATCCGCCTACCCACCCGATCAGCAGGTGGAGCTATTGCACCTCCAGGCGGAAGCTGAGGCCCTACTGTTACAGTTGCAGGCGATGCACCAGCGGCGGCAAGACGCCGTAGAGGGTGATGGAGACGCGCCCTAGGGCAGGAATTTTTTGCCCATTGGCTGAATAAAGTGCGCCACTTCTCGCAAAATTCGTTACTTTTAGGGTGAAATTGTGGGGAGATGCTGCGATGACTTACTCTGCTAAGCCTCGGCAACCGGAAGGAACTCAGCTTCAGGGTCTGGCTAACCGAAAGCTCTATGCGGCGATCGCGAGTGGTCTGCTGCTAGCCGTGGCCGGTGGTGCGGCCCTCAAGCTCACCATGGCTGGCTCTGGCGGTAGCGATGTCGCCACGGTCGATGCTACGGCCCCAGCGCCCAACGCGGCCCTCGACGAGGCCCCTGATCTGGCAACGGATGATGGCGTCATTCCGTTTCAGTCGAAACCCTTTTTAGCCGCTTCAACGCCGCTGCGCTTGGCCGATCCAACTCTGCTGCGATCGACCTCTTCCCAGACACGGGTCGACAGTGTGGCTGCTGGTCGCCCTGATCCCTTTGCTTCGATTGTGATGCCTAGCCCCAGTCGGCCCCGTTCCAATACGGCGGCGTCAATTTTGGTTCCAGCCCCCCCGGCGATCGCCACCCAAAACCTCCCCACGGTGCCCGTCGCCGCGACCCAAGGTTTGCCCCCCCTACCTCAGACGGCGGTGACCTTGCCCACCCTGCCTGCCCCCTTTCTGCCGGGCAGTGCTCCCCCGAGCCCGACTAGCGTAGCTGTTGCGCCCACCGGTGCCGCAGCCCAAAACCTGGTTGACCAAGTGGTGGTCAGCGGCGTGGTTCAGGTGGGCAACACCGTGAGCGTGATTGTGACCGAGCCCGGCAGCACCGCGAGCCGCCGCGTGTCCCAGGGGGACATGCTGGTGGGCGGGCGGATCAGGGTCAAGTCGGTGGATATGTCTGCCCAGGAACCGGTGGTGGTACTGACCTACGATGGCAGAGACTATACCCGTACGGTGGGCGCGTCTCTGGTCAGCGCCCTGTAGCCAGCGGTCACCCATGACGAGTTATCCGCTTGGGCCCAAGCAGCGTTTAAACGCCGCTTGGGCCAAGTTTTTTTGAGGGCGATATAGTGAGAGGAACTAGCCAAGCAGTTAGCAGATCCGATCGAGGCTTTACCGATGGGTAGCGGCGATGCATTCTTGAGTCAGGGCAAGCCCCAGCGGAGGCTCAATTTAGAGGCCGGTGAGACCTACGAGTGCCCGGTGTGTCGTCACGGGCAAATTCAGCCGATGACCCTCATGGATGCCTACGCCTGTAGCTTTTGTCGCCACATTTTTGATGTCAACCTAGACCAGCAAACGGTCCATGTGGTAGACGGGGTGCAGTCGATGGGCTGGCGGTGGCAGGGCTGGCGGTGGCAACCCCTTTACCAGGGCCGAGGCGACATAACGCTCACGCTGTGGTTGGTGGGAGTGATGCTGGTTATTTTGCCGGCGGGTATTGTGGCGATGGGCGGCTATGTGTTTCCGCCCCTGGAGGACTACTCTGGTCTGAACTGGTCTCTGGCCTGGGCGATCGCGACCCTAGCGGCCCACAGCGCCATGGTGGGTTGGCTGCTCGCCGAGCACTATCAGTTTCCCAGCTATGTGTTGATGAAAATTCGGCTCCAGCGCCTGGCCGATCGCTTACCCGGTTGATTTTTCTTCGGGGTGCGATCGCTAGGGACTGGCTAGCAGCCACTGGCTGGAAACCAGACCAGCGGTATTTGATAGTCGTCGCGCCAGCGTACCCAGCCCTCGTTGGTGCTGGCACCGGGTAGGGGCGTACAGTTTTGCACCGGTTGGGTGACGCGCACCCGCAGCCAATCACCCACCATGTCCAGGGGCTGAATGAGGCTATTGGATCCCACCAACGCCTGGAGGGGAGCCGTACCGTTCGGGGCTAGGCGCATGGGCTGCGATAGCCCAGGCCGACGAAATTCTATCCGGGTCGCCCCTTGCAGGTAGGTCTCCCAGGTTTCTACCGTGAGGGGTACAGCGCCCAGGCTGAGCTGGCTGGTATGGGCCCAGGCCGCTCCGGCTGGGGTGTATTGAAACCGAAACCAGCCATCGGGGCGAATTTCTAGCACTGGAAAGGTATAAACACGCCGGTCGATCGGCACCATGGAGAAGGCGGCATCGCGACCAATGGCCAAGGGGGCCGCGCCGTTAGGAACCAGCCAGCCATTGATCAGCCAGCCCCAGGAGTCACTCTCGGGACTCGGGTAAATGGGAATCGCTACCCCTCGCAGCCAGTTGGCATAGAGCAGGGGACTATTGGGCCAGTTGGCCCCGGCTAGGGAAGTGAGATCCGCAGGGCGCAGCTGCCCGACCCCTTCCGCGTTGTCGTTAGAGGTGGGGGTCAACAAAATGATGCCCCCCTGTTCAGGACTAATGGGACTGGGAATGGGTTCCGGCCAGGGAGGAACCCCCGGCTGGGCAGTTTGTTTCGGCTGGGGGGCGAGGCTCCCTGGGGTATTCCCTGGGGCGCTACCTGGGGCGCTCACGGAAGTCTCCACGGGAGTCGCCCCGGCTGACAGGGCGGCGATCGCCAGCAGCCCGATCGCCATGGGCAAGGAGCGACCCCAGGGGAGGGCGGCCATGCCCCTAGACCGCATCAACCCTTGACGGAAACCAGGTCTAACCGACGGATTGACGGGGTTAAGCTTAACCATGGCAGTGACGTTACGGCGACATAAGAAGTGCTAAGGGTAGAGAACCTACAGGGACTACAGCGGCAATCGCGCCACGAACGTGGGGATGGGGCTCTGGGGATGGGGAACCATCTGTCACGCCGCATGGCCGCGATCGCCCGTCTAGATAGCTAGACCCACATTTCACGCCTATTGTGCCTGACACAACATCCCATAATTTTATCCCCGGCCTTGTCGAGGTCGCCACCTACCCACCGGCCTACGCCGATATCGGGCAGACACAGGGGGCTGCCCCTACTCACACTCCCTCCTAAACCGCCCGCCCCCTCAGCACCGTGAGCAGCGTGAGAAAATGCTCCGGCAGCGGGGCGATCGCGATCACCTGCTCCCCCGTCGCTGGATGGCGCAGCTCTAATCGCTCGGCATGGAGGGCCTGACCGGGCAGGTTGACCCCCACAGCGCGACCTGAGCCGTAGGTGGGGTCGCCGACGATGGGGTGACCCAGGTAGGCACTGTGGACGCGAATTTGGTGGGTGCGCCCGGTCTCGAGCCGAAACCGCAGCAGCGAGAAGTTGCCCAGACGTTCGGCCATGTGCCAGTGGGTAATGGCGACGCGGCCTTTCTCGGCGGTCACCACGGCCTGCTTTTTGCGATCGGTCGGGTGGCGGCCCAGGGGGGCATCAATGGTGCCTTGCTCGGCCTGGGGTGCCCCGTAGACGACCCCTAAATACTCTCGCCGGGCAGTTTTGGCTTTCATTTGAGCCTGTAGGCTGCTGTGGGCCAGGTCAGTTTTGGCGACCACAATGGCCCCGGTGGTATTTTTGTCGAGCCGGTGCACAATGCCGGGGCGCTGCACGCCGCCAATGCCCAATAGCTGGTCGCCGCAGTGGGCTAGCACCCCATTGACCAGGGTGCCGCTCAGGTTGCCGGGGGCGGGGTGCACCACCAGCCCGGCGGGTTTGTTGAGAATAATCAGGTGCTCGTCTTCGTAGAGAATATCGAGGGGAATGGCCTCTGGGGCTAGATCGAGGGGAACCGGCTCAGGAATGGTGAGGTGGATGCGATCGCCCCTGTGGACCGCTACTTTTTTGTTGGTGCAGAGTTGCCCGTTGAGCTGTACGTGCTCCCAGTCAATTAATTTTTGGACATGGTTGCGAGAGAGCTGCTGAACGTTGGCCGTGAGCCAGCGATCGAGCCGCTCGGGGGCGGGGCTATCAACGGTGAGTTCGAAGGTTTGGTCAGCGATGGCTTCAGGGGTTTGCGCGGTAGGATTTCTATCATCAATCATAGTTCGCCGTCGTCCCGGACGAGGTCACCGCCATGCCCCCTAGCCCTGGATCACCCGCTCTATCCAGTTTCAGCCCCGGCCAGCTGCGGCGCATTCACCACCTGGCCCTTAACGTGAAGGATATGCAGGCTTCGCGGCGGTTCTATGGCGGTTTGCTAGGGCTCAAAGAACTGACCGGCGATCAGGTGGATGATACCCTCAAAGACCTGGTGGCGACGGGCAAAGTCGCCAACTTTGTCACCCCCGACGGCCTGATTCTGGATTTGTTCTACGCCCCCGATTTAGATCCCCCTGACCCCGATCCAGAGAAATCCTTTACCCGTGCCTATCACCTGGCCTTTGACATTGACCCGACCCAGTTTGACCAGGCCCTGGCGGTGCTGGCGGCGAATCATGTGGCGATCGCCCATGGCCCGGTGACCCGCCCGACCGGGCGCGGCGTGTATTTCTACGACCCCGACGGGTTTATGGTAGAGATCCGCTGTAACCCGGTCGAGGCCTAGGGAATGGAACTATCGAAAGACGAGCTACTGGGGGACTGGTATCGCCGCATTCGCTACGCTCAGTTTGCCCACTACGAATCGGCCAAGCTGTTTGACCGTATCAATTACTGGCTGGGCATCCCGGTGGTGGTGCTGTCTACCTTGGTGGGCACGTCGGTATTTGCCAACATTGGCCGCCTGGCGGACCCCCGGCTGCAAATTCTCATTGGCCTGGTCAGTGTAGCTGCGGCCACCCTGGCCAGTCTCCAGACCTTCTTTAGGTTTGCTGAAAAAGCCGAGAAACACCGTACGGCCGCCGCTAAGTACGGTGCCCTGCGCCGCGAGGTGGAAGAAACCCTAGCCCTGCAAACCCACACCGCCCCAGAAACTATTGTGGCGCTACGCCAGCGCATTGATCGCCTGGCCGAAGAAGCGCCCCAGATTCCCCACCGGATCTGGGCCCAGCGCCACCGGGTAACGAAGGAAGATAAAGATAGCCTGGTGGGGCTGCTGAATCGCTAGGATCTGGCGCTAAGCCATACCAGCGGATTGCTATGATTGAACGGTTAGAGCTAGGGTTTTCTGCACGCAACTGTCCTCCTGTAACGCTTGAGAGATAATTACCATGCGATTTAAGGCTCAATCGGGCAAGCGTGATCTTCCAGAGGTCAACTTAGTGCCCATGATGGATGTCTTGATGACGATCCTGGTGTTCTTCATCATTATTTCCATGACGGCTCAGTTTAATGAGCAGGCGGTCGATGTCAAGCTGCCGTCAACGGCGGCGGGGGCCAGCGACGTTGACCAGCCAGAGCCGCTGATTGTGGAGCTAGACCCCCAGCAGCAGCTATTTGTGGAGGGTGAGCTGGTCGATCAGGCCGCCATGGCCCAGCGGATTCAGCAGTACCTGGCTGAGGATCCCGAGGGGGTGATCGTCCTCAAGGCCGATTACCAGCTCAGCTATCAGCAAATTGTCGATGTGCTGGGACCCATGCGCGATGTGGGTGGTTCCCAGGTTTCTCTAGCCATTGAATGAATAAGGGCGAACAAAAGAAAAGACTTGACCCCAGGTTGTTAGCACAGCCTGGGGTCAAGTCTTTGGAGGTTTACCGCTGATGTTTACCGCACCAGGACGGGCTTTTCGACCTGGTAGGTGGCCAGAATGCGTTCGGCCATCTGGGGCGGGGTGAGCCCTAGGGAGGCCTTCGACTGGTCGGGGGAAGCATGGTCCACCAACACATCGGGTACACCGATCCGCAGCACCGAGGCGGGCACCTGGGCATCGAGAATAGACTCGGCAACGGCAGAGCCGAAGCCGCCCATCAGGCAGCCTTCCTCGAGGGTGACCACCTTGCCAATCTGCCGGGCCAGGGGCAGAATCAGCTCCTCATCGAGGGGTTTGGCAAAGCGAGCATTGACGACGGTGGCCTCAATGCCGTGCTCGCTGAGAATCTCGGCGGTTTGCATGGCGGGGTACACCATGGAGCCGTAGCCCAGCATCAAGACATCGTCGCCCTGGCGCAGCACTTCGGCCTTGCCAATGGGGAGCGACTCCCAGCCTTCTTCCATCAGGGGAGCACCGTAGCCGTTGCCCCTGGGGTAGCGCATCGCGATCGCCCCCTGGGTGTAGTTGATTCCGGTCACGAGCATGCGCTGGAGCTCGGCCTCGTCCTTGGGGGCCATCAACACAATGTTGGGGATGCAGCGCAGGTAGGCAATGTCGTAGAGCCCCTGGTGGGTCGGCCCGTCGGCCCCGACAATGCCGGCCCGGTCGAGACAGAAGAACACCGGCAGCTTCTGAATGCACACGTCGTGGACAATCTGGTCGAAGCCGCGCTGAAGGAAGGTGGAGTAGATGGTCGCCACCGGGCGCATGCCTTCACAGGCGAGACCGGCCGCCAGGGTGATGGCGTGCTGCTCGGCAATGCCAACGTCGATGTACTGATCAGGCAGGGCCTGCTGGAGCTTGTCGAGGCCGGTGCCCGTGGCCATGGCGGCGGTGATGCCGACAATCTTCGGGTTGTTTTCGGCCAGCTTGATCAGGGTTTCGGCAAACACCTTGGAGTAGCTGGGGGGCTTGGGTTTGGTCGAAGGCAGGCCCTTGCCAGTCGAGAGGTTAAAGGGCGACTGGGCGTGGTAGCCGACCTGATCTTTCTCGGCGATCGCATAGCCCTTGCCCTTGGTCGTGGCCACATGAACCAGCACCGGGCCCGTGTGCTTATGGGCTTCTTTGAAGGTGGCGATCAACTCCTGCAGGTTGTGGCCATCGACGGGCCCCATGTAGGTAAAGCCCAGTTCCTCAAACACGGCCCCCACCTTGGGCACGGCCAGCCGCTTCATGCCTTCTTTCACCCGATCCAGTTCGGGAGAGAGCGACTCGCCCACAAAGGGCAGGTGCTTGAACTGCTCTTCGAGGTTGTCGGTCAAGAACTGAACCGGCGGGCTGAGGCGCATCTTGTTGAGGTAGCGGGGAATCGCCCCCACGTTGGGCGAAATCGACATTTCGTTGTCGTTCAGCACCACCAGCAGGTTGGTGTTCGGCAGGTGCCCGGCGTGGTTGATGGCCTCCAGGGCCATGCCCCCGGTGAGGGCGCCGTCACCGATAATGGCCGCTACTTTGTAGTCATCGCCGACCATGTCGCGGGCCAGGGCCATGCCCAGGGCGGCCGAGATACTGGTGGAGGCGTGGCCCGCGCCAAAGTGGTCAAACTTGCTTTCGCTCCGCTTGAGGTAGCCCGCTACCCCGTCTTTTTGGCGCAGGGTGTGGAAGTTATGGTAGCGACCGGTGATCAGCTTGTGGGGATAGGCCTGGTGGCCCACATCCCAGGTGACTTTATCGCGATCGAGGTCGAGGGTTTGATACAGCGCCAGGGTCAGCTCCACCACCCCCAGCCCAGGGCCCAGGTGCCCCCCGCTAGCCGCCACGGTTTCCAGATGCTTTTCGCGAATCTGGCGAGCCACGTCTTCTAGCTGGCGAATGGTTAGACCGTGGAGTTGATTGGGGTGAGTTATGTCACTCAGGTGCATACTGCTTTAACCTTTGCGTCACGCAATTGAGTTTTTTCCTGCTAATCTTCACTGTAGAAGATTCAACGACCAGAAACATTGAGGGTTAGGGCATTGGGCTAAGGCATTTTAAAATGCTAAGGCTACCCTAGACTAACTCCGGTGAGCTAACCCTCTATAATTAATTGATCAACAGTCTGTAACCGTTGATTACGCCCGTTAACCAAGCGATATAACCTTTAACGTTCTGTTATGGTTCATTTTCCTGCTTCTTCTACCCGTCGCCAGTACTCTGCAATACCATTTGCCGTGATCGCTGGGCTGGCGGCTCCCCTGGTGCTGTTGTCGGCCCCTCGGGCGATCGCCAGCGACTTTGAAACCTGCACCCGCAGCCTGATCGAGGCTGGCATCGATGGCTCCACCGCCGCTGGGGACTGTGGCCAGGCCCTGCACCCTACGGATCTGTCTCGCTGTGTCGTTGACATCACCAAGGACACTGACCTAGATGTTGCGCAAACCCTGGTGGCCTGCCAGAGCGATCGCCGCCCCCAGGAGCTGGCCACCTGCGTCTCCGACATCCACCAAAACCTAGCCATCGACAACTCCGCCATGGTCTTGAACAACTGCCGCCGCAGTATTCTGCCGACCCGCTATGCCGATTGCGTGGTGGGTGTGGCCAAGGCGGCGGAACTGGCTCCAGCCGACTCCATGGCCCAGTGCATGGTGGCGGGCTATCGCCCCGAGGAGTTGGCCCCTACCTTTATCTTTTCTCGGTAGCCCTACCGTCGCCGCTCTAGGGCGGTGATGTAGTCGGGAATGGCTTCCTGGCCGACCTGGCAGGCGGTACGATCGACGGTCAGGAGGTCGTCGCCCCAAATCACCTGACCCACGGGTATGCTCTCGCCGCGATCGGGCTGCCAGTCGCGGCTAATGAACTTGTGGGTACAGTCCACCACCCCGCCCTTGAAGAAATGGCCCAGGGTGCCGTAAACATCCTGGAGCACCAGGGGCACCGACGGGCGATGCAGTTGTCCCCGAGAGCTGATGCTGCGGGCCTTGTACCGGGCCCTGGGGAAGAGGCCATAGAGATTTTTGAGGGAGGCTGAGATCAGCGGTGTGCCCTTGAGCTGAGTGCGCTTAAAGGCGCTGACCGACAGACAGCAGTCGACCTCCTGCAACAGCTTGGGTGCCCACATCGATTTGAACCGAACCGGGCTGGGGGAACGGTTGGGGTATTCCCAGAGCTCTAGGTCGTCAGCGTTGAGCAGCTGTACCCCCTCGGACAGCAGCGATTGGACACCGACCTTGGCCATAATGGTGGCGAAGGAAACCTTGGAGCACACCCCTTCGACGATGAAAATTTCAGCATTGGGATTGTGCTGCCGCAGCGATCGCACCACCTCCCCCAGCACCGCTAGGCTCACCGTCACCGGGGGGCCGACCGGGTAGCCGAGATTGGGTTTAACCAAAATACGCCGGGCCTGCTGGGCCTCGGCGGGGGGGCTGTACTCAAAGCGATCGCTAGGAACCGCAACCGCCGGCAACCGGACTGTAGCTGGCATAAAGTGGATCCAGGAATTGACGGAACAGGGGCCAGGGGCTGAGGGCTCCGGGGGGGCTAGCTCATGAACTGCACCACAATGATGCCGATCGCCCAGGCAAAGAAAATCCAGGGTATTAAGCTTGTCATCGGGGGGCTCCTAACTAGGCCTGGGGCGGTAACGCTTCGTTCTGTTCTTTTGGGCTGTAACTATTCTTTTGGGGCAAAAAATCCTCTGGCTTTACTGTAGCGGGGCGATCGGGCCGTTCCGAGGGCAGAAAACCGAACCCTTGGGAGGGTGGGCACGCCCCAAGGCCGATGGGGATGCTCGGGCCCGGCGGGGCTAGCGGGCTAGGCCACGGGCCACTGAAAAAACTGGGGCTGGGGTTTACGCGCCTGGAGCATTTGACGTATAGTGATAGACTGTGTCTGTGAATAAAATGGTCTTACGGCTAGAGAAACTACATGGCTAAGAAAAGCATGATTGCGCGGGAGCGCAAGCGGGAAAAAATGGTGGCTCAATACGCCAAAAAGCGCGAAGCCCTCATGGCAGAGTTTGACAGTGCTGCAAACCAGCAGGAAAAGGTGGCTATTCACCGTAAGATTCAGCAGCTGCCCCGCAACAGTGCCCCCACCCGTCTGCACAACCGCTGCTGGCTGACCGGTCGCCCTCGCGGTTACTATCGCGATTTTGGTCTGTGCCGCAACAAGTTGCGCGAAATGGCCCACCAGGGTCTGCTGCCTGGGGTCGTCAAGTCGAGCTGGTAACGTCCCCAGCCACTCCATTCCCAGTGCTCAAGGGTCTTCTCAAGGTCTGGCCTAGGGTTTAGGAGGACAAGGTTTGGCTAAGAGGTGTGGGCTATGCCCATACCTCTTTTGCCGTAGGGGCAATTTGGGCAACGACAATACCCAGGATGTTTGCTGCCTCCCAAGGGCGCAGTGCGCCCCTAGGGGGAGGGGTCGAGGTCATGGCCATCGAGCAGCGTACCCAATCGTGCGGCATCCAGGGTCGTCGATCGACCGCAGCAGCGATCGATGCCCAGGCTATCAAACAGCAGATCGCCCACGGCATTGGCCACGGTAAATTCGCCGTAGAAGCTTTCAGAGAAATCAAAGGATTGCAGCTCGGTCAAGATGGCCATGACCAGGCAGCCGACGTCGTTTTCCCCCTCCATGCGCTGGCGCACAAACACCTGGGATACGCGCTCGGCGATGGTGCGGTTGGCGGGCTCCGGCAGATATTCGGCATTGAGCCAGGTCAGTAAAGCAGCCATCAACCATTGCCCCTCCTGGTAAACATCCTTGGGGGGCGGCAGCATAATGGGGGTGAGGGGATCAGTCATCGGTGCGGGGGTGAGGAAACCGGGAAAAACCTTCGCTACACTCAATACTACCGCCTTAGCTCCCTGGCCCATCTCGCGGTGTAGAGTAAGACGTCCCCAGGCGTTTCAACCCTCCGCTGATGGCCATGGCGCGCAAACAATCCCCATGATCTGCCCATTTTGACAGAATACTGTGACGCCCTCTAAGCCTCCTAAGCCCTCTAAATACGACCTAGACGCTATTATTCGCGGCTACTCCCAAGGGTATTTTTTGATGGCCGATGACGAAGGCGATGACCTGGGCTGGTACGCTAGCCGCCAGCGCACGCTGATCCCCCTGGATGATCGCTTTCGCTATCCAAAATCTCTGCGGCGATCGCTCAACCAGAACCGATTCCAAGTGGCCATTAACCAAGCCTTTAACGAGGTGGTCAGCGGCTGCGCCGATCGCGACACTACCTGGATCTCCGAGGAACTCAAGCAGGTCTACACCGAACTCTACCAGGCCGGCTGGGCCTATAGCTTTGAAACCTGGCAGGGGGATGAGCTAGCCGGGGGCATCCTGGGCCTGGTCATTGGCGGCGCGTTTATTGGCGAGTCGATGTTCTTTCGCGTGTCTGAGGGCTCTAAGGTGGCGATGGTCAAACTGGTCGAGCACCTGCGCCAGCAGCACTTTGCCCTGTTCGATGCTCAGATGATGAACCCGCATTTGGAACGGTTTGGGGCCTACGTGATGGGCGATCGCGAGTATAAGAGCCTGCTAAAGATTGCCTTAAAGCAAAACTGTAGTTTTCTCTAGCATCTCAGAGCCAGCCTGATCGCCCCCATCGCTCGGCACTTCTGTATACCAACGCTGGGCCAAGTCGTTGAGCTGATCAAGAACGGCCACCAATTCGCCTCCGCGCTCCGTCATGCCATAGGTAACCTGGGGTGGCACCGTAGCCCGGTAGTGGCGATAGACAATACCCTCTTGCTCCAGCATGCGCAGGCGCTCGGTGAGCATTTTGGTTGAAATGCCCTCTACCTGTCGCCGCAGCGCCCCAAACCGGGTCGGGCCAGCGGTGGCCAGAATCCAGAGAATGTACATTGTCCACGGCCCCGCCAGCATGTTCATCAGGATGCTGACCGGGCAAGCGGTGTGATGACTGTTGGGTTGAACCATCGCCAAAGCCTATCAAAAGGCAGTTACTTTAAGGTTCCTACTTTACCTCAGTAATTAGTTACTTTTAGTATCTAGTAGTTAACTTCACACCGTATCTTTCTATGTCAACTATTGCCATTGTTTACTTCTCGGGCGGTGGACATACCCACCTGATGGCTGAGGCGATCGCAGTCGGAGTTCACACAGCAGGTCACAGTCCAGATCTACTGCGGATCACGGGCGAGCAGATTGAGCAGGGCCGCTGGCAAGATGATAGGTTTATGGCTCGCTTGGCCAACGCTGACGCCATTGTGTTTGGCTCACCGACCTATATGGGGGGTGTAGCAGCCCAGTTCAAAGCCTTTATCGATGCCGCTAGCTCCGCCTGGTTTGTGCAGCAGTGGAAAGACAAAATTGCCGCTGGCTTTACCCATTCCAGCTCACCCAGCGGTGACAAGCAGGGCACCCTGCTGTACCTAGCTATCCATGCGGCCCAGCACGGTATGGTGTGGGTAGGGGCGACCGATATGCCCAGCCAATACCAGGGCAAAACAGACGGCATTAACCGCCTGGGCTCTTTTTTAGGCGTGATGGGCCAAAGCACTATGACTATGGACGGTAGCCCTGCGGCTCTAGAGTCGGGCGATCGCCTCACCGCTGAATTATTTGGCCAACGCATTGCGGTTGCCGTCGAACGCTGGGCGATCGACACAACAGTGGCCGTTACAGCCTGATCCGAATATCGCCATTGCCCTGGACCATGGATATTTTGTCATTCGCGCTCACCAGCACTTGCCCTGGCAGGAAAGTGCTAGTAGCTCGATTACCCGACTTGTGGGGCATTGCACAGTGCAATGCCCCACAAGTCGGGGGTATAACAGACAGGATTTGGGGTAAGGACAATAACTGTGGGTATTTTCTTGAATAGAAATCTCCTAGGGCCGCGTAATGCCGCGATACAGGCCCTTACGCCGGTCTCGCCGCCGAGCAGCCGTCGGAAGGCCCACCCCAACTAAACCCAGCAGACCCAAGGCTGGTTTGACACTGGGTCGCTGCGCCACCACCTCGGCCTGGCTGGCCGTCGGCTGACTTGGGGGCACCGCCTGGCGATGCTCGAGGCCCACTAGGGACAGCAGACCCGCCACGATAAAGGTACTCAGGTGGTTGAGGGCTTTGTCTGCGATCGGTAAGTCGTAGTGGCTTTTGAAGGTCCTAGACAAAAACCAGAAAAAGAGCCCAACGCCAATCAGTAGCGCAATCACATTGACGGTGGGGTTGTGGGCAAAGGTGTAAATCGCTCCACCAGTGGGGCCATCAATGGCCCCCTCAAACTCTTCATAGGTAGCAAATGGGCTTGACATAGGATCTGTTCCTCAAAAATGACTAAAGTCTGGCAAATTTTTGGTCGAGGACAATTGGGGTGACGAAGATATTCAAGCATTTTGATTCCTGGCTAGGGCGCAGGGCTCTGCGCCCCTACTGGGGGTATCTTCTTGCCGAGAAATCTCCTAGGACTCGGAACTAACCTTAGTCATGGGTGTGGTAGCGCTATTCCCAAGGCCAGTCTGCTCAGGCACAATCGAGTATTCGGGATAACCCTCGATGCCGTAGTCAGACAGGTCGAGGCCAAGAATTTCATTGGCTTCAGAAATGCGCAGCAGACCCATTTTTTTCAGGACTAGGCTTATCCCATAGCCTGGCATAAACCCCAACATCAAGGCACAAAGGGCGGCCCCTAGAATCTGAGCCCCAAAGTTAATCGAAGGAATGCCCTCGGGCTGAGGATAACCAGCGGCTACAATGCCCACCAAGAGCGAACCCAGTACCCCACAATAGCCGTGGACGGCAAAGGCCCCCACTGCGTCGTCAAGGCCAGCTTTTTCAACTGCGCTACCCACAAAGGGCATGGTGTAGGCACCCAAAAAGGCCAACAGAATGACGATCGCCGGACTGTAAATATCCAGCCCTGCTCCGGCGGTAATGATGCCAGCGAGACCGCCCGAAATGGTGTAGAACGGGTCAGCCTTAGAGCCCAGATAGGCCCCAATTAGACCGGCCGACAGGGCTAGGGTGGTATTCACCCCGATGGACGCCAGGGTCATGGGCGTACCGTAGATCGTGATTTCTCCGGTTTGCCCTGGGACAAAAATCAGACAGGCGGCTAGGAAGGCGTAGAAGCCCACGAAAATGAGCATCAGCCCCACCATGGTGAGGGGCAAATTGTGGGGCATGATCGCCCGGGGGTTGCCCTGGGCGTCAAACTTGCCAATTCTCGGGCCGAGGTTGATCACCACCCCTAGGGCAAAGAAGCCCGCGACCCCGTGGAGCAAGGCGGCACAGCCAAAGTCGTGATAGCCCAGTTGGGTAAACATCCAGCCGTAGGGGCTCCAGCCCCAGGAGGCCGCTACCACCCAGGTAAATGAACCCAGCACAATGGCCAGAATCGAGTAGGCCCCAATTTGAATACGCTCGATCACCGCCCCAGAGAGGATGGAGGCGGTGGTCATAGCAAACAGCGCAAAGGCAAACCAGAACACGCCGGTCAAATGGTCGGATAGGTTTGGTCCCAGGGCAGGGGACCAGGGGTAAGACGCATTCACCAAACCCAGCACGGCACCAACGGTTCCTTCGGAAGCAGGATCAGTCCAAGGGCCAACAATACCGCCCTGGAAGGGAAACAGCGGGAAGGCGTTGTACACCCACCAGCCAAAGAAGAAGAAGGTCAGGCCCACCAGAGACAGCGTCATCAGGTTTTTGACCATGGTGGCCAAAACGTTTTTGGACCG
>JAIXUR010000341.1 GCA_027483425.1 Cyanobacteriota bacterium
CGATCGGGACGACGGTGAAGGCGGCCGCCAACGGCACATTCCCGGCGGTGCCCTGCTGCCCATAGACCGCCTGGCCAATGAACGGACTCGAGTTGCCCAAAATGCTCGGCGTAATGAAGTCGCCCAAGGTCAGGGAGAAGGTAAAAATTGAGCCAGCGACGACACCGGGTAAAGCCAGAGGCCACAGAATATGGCGAAAGGTTTGCCAGGGGTGTCCACCCAAATCCGCAGAGGCTTCCAGCAGGGAAGAGGGCACCCGCTCCAGGGCCGCCGCCAGGGGCAAGATCATGTAGGGCAACCACAGATACACAAAGGCCAAAAACAGGCCGATTGACGAGACTGACAACGATGAACCGCCAATGCCGGGCAGGCTCAGCAGCGCTTGGAGCAGCCCATCTAAATGCAGCAGGTGGATCAGCCAGCTGAGCACCCCGGCCTTAGCCAAAATCAATTTCCAGGCGTAGACCCGGACTAGGTAATTGGCCCAGAGGGGCAAAACCACCGCCAGGTATAGGGCGGCTTTGATGGGCGGCGTGGCATAGCGGGCCATGGAGTAAGCCAAGGGCCAGGCCAGCACGATCGTAGCCAGGCTAACGGCGATCGCCATCGTCACCGTCCGCACCATGATTCTGAGATTAGCCATGGTGAACAAGGTGCGATAGGTCGAGAGAGTCAACTCATGGACGACCTGCCCGGTGAAATCATCTAAATGAAAGAAGCTTTGCAGCAACAGCGTGAGCAACGAACCAAAATAAACCCCGCCAAACCACAGAATCGGTAAGCCCAGTAATAGCAACAGTAAAAAGTTGGGACGGTGATAGAAAAAATTAGCCATCCGTCGTTGTTTGGAAGGGGCAACCATAGGTATAACCTGAGACGCTCTTTAGCTTTTCAAATAACTTCTTAACCTAATACCAAATCCGAGTCACACAACCCCGATTACAAAAAGGCCAATCCGTAGGGGCGTAGGCGTAGCCAAGCCAACGGCTTTATGGCATTCGCCCTAAAACATTTCGGGGGTAGCCAAGTTGGATTTGGTATAAGTTCAAGATCCTCATCTCCCTCGCAAAGTTAAGGCGACCATCCCCTCTTGGGAGGGGCTAGGGGTGGGTCATCTGAGCACAAAAGCAGCTTGTTCGCATTCAGAACCTCCATTAAAACGCAACCATATGCTCCCGTTGCCAACAGAGCTGAACTAGCTCACCCGTCGTCCAGGGCAGATCTTGGCCGTTCTGTTGCACGACCGTGAACGACTCCTTTTGCCCCGCCTCCCCTGGCCGCAACCCAACGTCATAGCGGGTCGAAATCCCCAAATACTGAATCGTGTCAATCTGCCCCAGGACGCTACACATCCCCTCCGGCACCGCCAACCGGGGGGCCGTCATTTGAATTTTTTCAGGCCGCACCATCCAGGTCTGGGCTGTGCCGGTTAGGGTTTGGGCGAGCTGGCCACTGATCCAATTAGAAACACCCACAAAGTTAGCCACAAATTCCGTGGCGGGGCGCTCATAAACGTCCCTGGGATGGCCCATTTGCTCGATCTTACCCTGGTTAAAAACGGCCAGGCGATCGCTCATGGTCAGGGCTTCTTCTTGATCATGGGTGACAAAAATGAAGGTAATGCCCAACTGCCGCTGAATGGCCTTTAACTCCAGCTGCATCTGCTGTCTGAGATTGAGATCTAAGGCCCCCAACGGCTCATCTAACAGTAAAAGCTTAGGTTGATTAATGAGGGCTCGAGCCAGGGCCACCCGCTGCCGTTGCCCGCCAGAGAGTTGCGTGGGCTTGCGATTTTCCAAACCGCTCAACCGCACCAGATCGAGCATGTCGGCGACGCGCCTGAGGCGTTCAGACTTTGGGACTTTTTTGAGCATGAGGCTATACCCAATGTTGTCGCCCACGGTCATGTGGGGAAAGAGGGCGTAGTCCTGAAACACCGTATTGACATCCCGTTCGTAGGGCGGCAACGCGGTGGCCTCGGCTCCCGCGATTTGAATGCGCCCAGAATCGAGCTGCTCAAATCCGGCGATCAGGCGCAGACAGGTGGTTTTGCCAGACCCCGAGGGGCCTAACATGGCAAAAAACTCCCCCGGCTGCACCGACAAACTGACCGCATCGACCGCCTTGACCTCGCCAAAATGGCGAGTGACCTCAATGAGTTCCACCGCAGGCCCTGGAACTGCGGGCCCGGCAGCCACAGGTTCTTCCACCGCAGGAGCAGTTGGGTTCACCATCATCGGTTAACTACCCATCACCGCCAGATAGCTGGAGGCCCACTCCGAATAGGGCACGCAGGTGCGCTGACCATTGCCACAGTCGGCAACGGGCGTTCGCCAGAAGCTGATTTTTTCAAAGTTATCAACGCCATTGACCGCGCAGCCGTCTGGCCCCAGCAGCGGGTGACCTACACAGGCGTTGGGCACCGTGGGCACCGAGCCAAACCAAGCCGCCACCGCGCCCTGCACCTGGGGCGAAAGGGAATGCTCTAGCCACTGGTAGGCACAGTTTGGATGGGGGGCTTGGGCGTGGATCATGGTCGTATCGGCCCAGCCGGTGGCACCCTCTGCGGGCAAGACGCTGCTGACGGCGACTTGATTGCCCTTGAGCAGGTTCACCTGAAACGGCCAAGAGCCAGAGGCCACCACCCCTTCATTGGTGAAGTCATCCACCTGCACATTGGCATCATGCCAGTAGCGGCTGACCAGTTGGCGCTGCTGCTTCAGCAGGTCAATGGCGGCCTTAAACTGGGGCCGGGTCAGCTCGTAGGGGTCGGTAATGCCCAAGTCTGGTCGATGGGCCTTGAGATACAGTGCCGCATCGGCAATATAAATCGCGCCATCGTAGGCCTGGACGCGACCTTTGTTGGATTGACCGTCGGGGAGGGTTTGTTCTTCAAACACGACATCCCAACTGGTGGGGGGATCGGGAAACGTGGCGGAATTATACAGGAGCACGTTGGATCCCCACTGGTAGGGGACGCCGTAGTGCTGGCCATCGACGGTATGCCAAGGCGCATTCTGAAGTCGAGGATCGACAGTCTCCCAACTGGGAACCAGATCGATGTCGATGGGTTGCACCTTGTTGCCCGCAATCAATCGACGGGTGGCGTCGCCGCTGGCGGTGACGAGATCATACCGGCCCTGATTCATCAGGGTCACCATCTCATCGGAGGTGGCCACGGTTTTGACGCTGACCTGACAGCTGGTCTCCTTTTCAAAATCCGTCACCCAGTCGTAGCCTGGGTCGGTTTCGCCCCGCTCGATGTAGCCCGGCCAAGCCAGGATTAAGAGCTCTCCTTCCCCTGGGCCGACGCTGGGGGGCGGGCTGACCGACGGCGATGCGATCGCGCCCCCTACATTGACCACCAGCAAAAACAGGCTCAGGCAGATGGGGAGGAGCCGCTTTAGCCCTAACGCAACGCTATGAATGGGTTGGAAGCTTGGAGATGTCAGCACGATGGTTTAGTTCAGAATTTTGCCAGCGATCTGGTCAGCGCTATCAATAAACCCTTTTCCCCGGCAACTTTCTGTAACCAATGGTTCATTCTGGGTTCTTGACGGCACGCCCACCGCTAGGCTGCCGATTCGTTAGGCTGCGGCCAGATCGTTAAGCTGCAAGTCGCACGACTGAAAGACGGCATTGACCGCCGCGAACAAGTTATCTAACTCTTGAATGGTGTAGAACGTGCGATTGAGGGTGAACTGGGTGCCCTCTAATTTGCCAAATTGCCAGCGATCACCGTTGGATGTAATGCCAAAAATAACCAGCTGAGAATGCTCGTTCATCCGCTGAGCGGCGACCATTTCGGCTAGGCATTGGCCCCAGGCGGCATCAAAGTTATCTTGTTTGGCTTCAACTAAGACCAGGTAGGGCTGGTCAAAGACAATTTTGCCTAGGGGCGATCGTCGCGCCAAGATATATTCTGGAAACCCCGATAGCTGAGCATCACAGTTCAAGAACTCGTGGCTCCAGAGAATAAAATTGTTGCGATACTGCTTCCAGACTTCTTTGAGGACAGGGTAGATTAGGTTTTCGCAGATGGCATATTCAGAGTTATCGACGACGGCTTCATTCATCATGAGCTGTAGGTCTTGACGAAAGTAGTCGGAAATTGCCATAGGAACGGGCTGAAGAAAGTTAGCTTCGGTATAGACGATCGCAAACTCTTTTAGGGTTAGGCTAAGGCTCTTAAATCCACTAAAGGGCATAGCGGTCAGTCTCCTGGAGATCTGGTTCCAGAATAGCTCGGAGCAAGTCTTGTGGGATAGGCATTCTGTCTGTCTGGGCAGGCGAGGGGGACATTGGTGGGCAGATTATTCAGCAGCCAAATGGCAACGACCGGAACCAGGGGGCGGTCGTGCTGAAGCGCGGCGGTAATGGCGGCGATCGCCCCCTGATATCCCAGGCCATACTTGGCGCTGATCGGCTGCACCGGTAGGCCCAGGCGCTTTGGCCAGGCTTGAGATCGATAAGGCAAGTTACAAGCCCAGACCTCCGAGGTTTTTAAAACCTCGGAGGTCTGGGCTACTCTAGAATCGGCGTTGCTGAATAAGAGTATGAATCTATGCTGGGACAGGCACCTCCCCAAACTTGAGGTAGTGCAGTAGCAAACGGATAGAGTGCTTCAGCATATTTA
>JAIXUR010000603.1 GCA_027483425.1 Cyanobacteriota bacterium
ACGGGATGCTGCCGCCGAATAGGGGCGATCGCGGGGAGAGTATCTATCCCAAACTGGTGACTGAGCCTGTGGCCGCCGAGCTGGAGGTGGCGCTGTGCCTGAGCTTTGGCTTTGGGGGACAAAATGGGGTGCTGGCTTTGGGGGGCGATCGGTAGCTATGGGTGGGGGCTAACCCAAGCTATTAAAGAACTTCATCGCCATCTGGGGCAGGTGGCTGACCTCAAACCACACCTGCTTGGGGCTAATGCCAAACAGGTATTGCAGCGCCACAAAAATGATCAGCAGGCCAATCATGGGGCCAATGCCGACGGTCAGAATTCTAAAGAACAGCTTAGAGGCCAGCACGACAACCGCGATCGCCGCAATCAGCAGCACCAGTTGAGAATCGACGGAGTTAAACAGAGCATCCATAGGGGCCAGCAAAGGTTAAGGGATAGGTGATACAAAAAATCTCTGGCCATCGTAACCTAAATGCCCAGACCTAAATGCCCAGAGCGATTGTGTTCTAACGATCACGATGGGTCGGCAGACAACTCGGGGCTAACGCCCTCGGCCCCTGGGGGCCGTTTGAGCCGAATGCTCTCAAACACCCACAGCAGGGAAACACACACCGCTGTGCTCAGGCCCACCCCCAGCCAAAACCGCTGGGCCACCAGGGCCGACTGATCCATCGCCCAGCCCCCCAGCAGCGGACCAATAAAATAGCCCACCGTCCAACACTGGGAACTAACGGCCACGTAGGCCCCCCGCAGCGACGGCGGCGCTAGGTCAGACACCGTGGCCACGAAGAACGGCTTGTAGGCCACCGAGGCCAGGGACAGCAGGCACAGCGCCACGATCGCCCAGATAAACTGGGCTTCGGCAAAGGTACCCGCCGCCCACAGCAGGGCAAAGCCGACACCCCAGAGGGCGATCGCCCCGGTCAGCACCCAAATCCGCCGCAGCGGGGTCAGCAGACTGGTGGTGGGGATTTGCAGCACCGCCCCCACCCCGATGTAGCACCCGGTAAACAGGCTGGCCGTGCTGCCCACCGACACCCCTGGTATCGGGTCGCTACCGGCCAAAAAGTTGGTGAAATACAGCGGGATGGTGCTGGTGACGAGGGCCACGTAGGTGGTGAAAAAACTGTTGGCGGCCATAAACACCAGCAGAGCCCTGTCCTGGATGGCGCTGGCAATGCCTCCCACCGGGGCATCGGCCTGAAGCCGGGGTTGGTCTTCCTCCGCCATGGCGGCTTGGGTCAGCCCCAAAAAGACCAAAAACATCAGCCCACAGCCGACAAAAATGAGTTCTGGATCGTCGGCTACCAGGGTCAGTAGGGCACTGCCCCCCAAAATTCCCAAGCCGACGCCGACGTACTCAGCTACGCCCATGACCGCAAAGGCCCCGCTGCGATCCTCCGGGGCCGTGGCATCCATGACGGCGGCCCCAGAGGCAGTCCAGTAAAAGCCCAGGCTCAGCCCGAGAAAGAAACTGGCCAGCAGCAGCAGCCAGAGGCTGTGGGCAACCACCAGCACCGCCGACACCACCAGACCCATCACCGCCGCCAGCCTTAGCACCGCCTTGCGGCCAAACCGAGGCGAGTCGGCCAGGGTGCCGCCGATAAAGTGCCCTGCCACCTCGCTAATGGCGCATAGACTGAGGGCAGACCCCACCGCCGTGGCCGACAGCCCGATTTGGTTGACGAACAAAATGGGAATGTAGAAACTAATCAGTCCATAGCTGACCTGAATCAGCAGCCGCCCCACCGCCTGAAGGCTGACCTGACGATTGGACAACTGAAGCGCGGAGAACAATTTCATGGGCTGTAGGGTCAAAATGCGGCGGAGTTGCCGGTTTTTCGAGGCTAGGCTAGAGGCCCAGGTTCCATTCAACGGGGGACCGGGCCAGGCGTCTGTGTCAGGGAATGCATAACCTCGACCGGTTAACCGCTGGTGCCCCCTTACCTAGGCCATTTCACTAAAGAAATAAACCATGGCGGCCATGGCCAGCAGGGTAACCACCGTACCCACCACCTCTAGTTGCATCGGGGCGTGACGGTGGGCCGGGCGCAGCCAAAAGTTAAGCACCCGCACGATGCGAGGCATGACGATCAGGGTCAAGATGCAGGTCGTGATCAGGTTGTTGGCGAGCATGGCACTGGCTGGATCCCACGATTCAAACAGGCCCAGGCGCTCAAGCATAAAGCCCTGCACCATGATGATCGGATACAGCCCTAGCACCACCGCGAGAATTTCCTTCCAGGCCGGGGGGCCAAGCCCGGTCAATTCTTCGCCAGACTCGTCGCTAAACCAGCCTTCCAGACCCGTTTCAAAGGATTTGAATGTGTAGGATTTAAAAATGTCGCGCCCGATCTGGAGGAGAGCGTCGCGATCGCTAGAATTCAGCCACTGCTCGAGCTGCTGAGGTTGCTCAAAGTGCAGTACGGTATACCACTTGAGCAGCCCCTCCTGCACCTTCAAGGGACGATGGCGATCGGCTCGAAGGAAGCCGTCAAATCCCTGGGCCGACTTCACCAGGCGGTGGTGCCAACGGCGAAAGGCCCAGCTTTTGGTGTTGGGCACCAGGTACTCAATCACTACGCTGGGGTAGGGTCGGTCGGTCTTCTGCGCCTGTTTCACGAAGGCCCGCAGCTGCCCTAGGATGAGCCTGAACGTAGCCCTAGGATGAGTAATCCCCGCCGTCACCGATTTCGGTAGAGCCATGGTGGCCGAGCGTCCCTGTAAACCACATGATCAAAGCCGTATCCAGTATACAGCCGGTGATTGGGGAGAGAGTGTGCCTAAAGACAGAGCACTAGCGCCTTGGAGCTAAAACCTGGAATTTTTCTGGCGTATCTTCGCGGCCACCGGTCAGGTAGCCGCCCTGCTGTTTAACCGTGGCCAGGTATGCGATCGCCCCTGCACTAATCACCTCCCCCGCCACCAGGGTCGGGATGCCCGGTGGGTAGGCTGAGATGGTATCTGCACTGAGCCGACCGATGGCGGCCTGGGCTACCACGGTTTCAGTGGCGGCAAAAAAGGCCTCACGGGGAGACACCACAGGCATGGTGAATGGGGCCTCCGAAGGCGCTGGGGGGGCGGGGGGAGCCCAGCCGTCAGGAGCCGGTGATTGAGCGGCGACTCTTGCCGCCAGTCGTCGAAAGCCCTCGACGCCCCGCTGCCCATCGGCCCAGGTGTTGCCCAGGCTGATGATCAGG
>JAIXUR010000529.1 GCA_027483425.1 Cyanobacteriota bacterium
CGGCCCCTTTGTCCGCCAACTCAACGATTGCTCCCACCTGCCCCTGCACCTGCGCCGCCCCTGGGCGGGTAATGGATCCGATGGGTAGGGTAGGGGTGGATGCGTGGGGATGGCTCCTTGGGGCCACCCTGCCTCAAATAGGAAGCACCCGCCCCAGTAGGGGCCCAGGGCCTGCGTCCTTGGGCGTAGGCAACATGCTTTGGGTATTTCGTTGCCAGAATGGTTCCAACCCCTCCCCTTTGCCCCTGCCGACCTAACCCCTATGATGTTGCCCCCATTCCTCCCCGTGGTGGTTCCCCTGATGGTCACCCTGGCCCTGGGTAGCTGTGCCCTGTCCACCCCCCGTGGCCCGCAGGCGGCCAATCCACCGGAGACTGAACCCGCCAGGGTTGACTCCAGCCCCACTGACCCTGCTCCCCTAGAGGCGATCGCTGTCGTCAATACCGTCACCCCTGTCACCGTGGTAGAGGGCCTCGAGCATCCCTGGGGGATAGCCTGGCTGCCCAACGGCGACATGCTGATTACCGAGCGACCGGGCCGCCTACGGCGGGTGAGCCGCGACGGCACCCTAGACCCGACTCCCATGGCTGGGCTACCCCCGGTGTTAGCCCTGGGCCAGGGAGGTCTTCTAGACATTGCCCTGCACCCACAATTTGAACAAAACCGCTGGATTTACCTGGTCTACGCCGATGGTACCCGGCAAGCCAACCGCACCCAGGTGGCCCGTGCCCGCCTAGAGGGCAATACCCTGACCGACTGGACGGTGATCTTTACCAACAACCGCGACAAGTCCGCTGGCCAGCATTTTGGCTCTCGCCTGCTGTGGCTGCCCGATGGCACATTACTGGTAGCCATCGGCGACGGCGGCAACCCACCGATTCAGCTCGACGGCGAGCTAATTCGCAACCAGGCCCAAAACCGTCAGACGTTACTGGGTTCCGTGGTTCGTCTGACCGAGACAGGCGAGGCCCCCAGCGACAACCCCTTTGTGAATGATCCTGAGGCCAATCCTCTGCTCTGGAGTTACGGCCACCGCAATATTCAGGGTCTAGCCCTCGATGCCGAGACCAACCAGGTATGGTCTACGGAGCACGGGTCCCGCGGTGGCGACGAGCTGAATCGGCTTGAATCCGGTAAAAACTATGGTTGGCCAGTGGTTACCTACAGTGAAGAATATTCCGGCGGTCCGATTTCAAATCAGCAATCTCGTCCAGGGATGGTCGATCCAATCACCTACTGGACGCCAGCCATTGCCCCCTCGGGGCTGGCGGTCTACCGGGGCGATCGCTATCCCCAGTGGCAGGGGCAGATATTTGCTGGCGGCCTAGTGTCCCAGGACGTGCGTCGCCTTGAGGTTGACGCCAGTGGCAACATCGTCACCGAAACACCTATTCCCATTGGCCAGCGGGTGCGCGATGTCCGCCAGGGGCCAGACGGATTCCTCTATGTGCTGACCGACGACACCAACGGACGTCTGATCCGCTTGGAGCCAGCCTCCTAACCCCTAAACAACCGGCCAACAACCAGCCCTAGGCAGCGTAGTCGAATACGGCGTCCAGGTACAACCGGTTAATGCGGCGATCGCTGACGCCGTTCTGCATCAAAAATAGGGATAAAGCGGCACAAAACACCCGGTGTTGACTCCAGGACGGATGGGATTCTACGTAGTCGCGCATCGCTTCAAACAATTCCTCCGGTACCTCCACACTCAGACTAATTCTCGAGGCCATCGTCACTCTCGACTGTTCACTCATCTCCACTCCCCCAAGCTGAAAAATTGACACCAGAACACCACCCCTGCCCACTCTTGAGCAGGCTGGATCCCTTATGAATAGGGAGTTCAGAGACTGCTATCAGAGCTGGAACAGAAGTGCTGTGTCAGCTGGTCGAACCATTGTCACCAGACTTCTATAGGATGTCAATCTTGCCAAGGACGCCCCAATCCGCTAGCTGAAATTCTCGCCAAACGAGGCTTCAGGGGTTTCAGCGATCCCCGTGGGGGCCGACAGTAGCCACAACCACAGAGTCGATCTGATGTACTTGTGGACAACCCAATTTTCCCAGCTGTGACTAAACCCCTGTTTAGCCGTTAAACCCTGGGGAAAACTCCCCCATTCCTGGGGAAAACCCTGGGGAAAACGGGTCGAGAAAATAAAAAAAATATAAAACATAAACCCGTCTTTATTTTTGGGTTTGTTACCGCCTCCCCCCCGGCGGTAACCGTCAGTTGCTCCCCCCCAAGCAGTCTGTGTACCCCCGATTCGTAGGGGCATTTCAGTGTAATGACCCTACCGAGTGTGGGTTCCTAATCGGGGCTTAGTGAGTCGGATCCAGTCTTATCGCTTTACCTGCGGTTGGTCACAGGGAGCAAAGATGTCTCGGCCAGCCAGCACTGGCGTTCTCGCTGGCGACGGGCTAGCCGCCCTACGCCATTCCCGTGAGACTTCCGCAGGAAGGACTAGGGCGATCGCCCCCTAGTCGAAATCGGCTTGGTCTGGGTTACAACCCTCCCCGTCCCCCTCTAAGCCCTCGGCTTGGTTATCGAGGCCATAGCACAACTCATCTAGGGTTTGCCTCTGGCGACGACGGGAAGGGCGGCGATAGGTCTTAGTCTGAAGGCGAGGCTCATGGTTGGTTTGGCCCTGGGCACCCATTCTGACCTTGAGGGCGGCATCGGGGTCGCGGCGGTGTTGGCGATCCTGCTGGTAAGCCAGCACCTCTGCCAACAGGGTTAGGTAAATGTCATAGCGGGGCCAGTCAGTGCCCACAGCACAGCCTGGGTCACCCCGGTGCAGACAGTCCTTAAACTGGCAACAGCCCTCGCCTAGGCGCTGGCGAATCTCGGGAAAACACTGGCCCAGCGCCGCTGGAGTCAGGGTCATGTCGGGCTGGTTAAAGCCTGGGGTGTCGGCCAAAAACCCTCCCCCGGGCAGCTCAAACAGTTCCACATGGCGAGTCGTGTGGCGACCCCGACTCAGTTTGCCCGATACCGTCCCAGTTCTCAAATCGCTCTGGGGAATGAGTCGGTTGATCAGGCTCGACTTCCCCACGCCTGAGGGACCAGACACCACCGTTGTGTGCCCCTTCAGAAGCGCAGGGAGTCCCCCCAGGGAGGCATCCCCCTGCACACTGACCAAGGTGGGCCTGTACCCCCACTGCTGGAGCTGGTCTTGCCAGTGCTGGCGGGTAGCGGCACTCACCAGATCTTGTTTATTGAGGCAGAGGCTCACCCGCACCCCCGTAGACTCGGCCTTGACCAAAAATCGACTCAGCTGCTGGGGGTCAAGGTCGGGCTCGGCTAAGGCAAACACCAGGAGAATCTGGTCGGCATTGGCCATGGGTGGGCGGTCTAACACCGTTCGGCGGGGGGAAACAGCGGCGATCGCCCCTCGCTTGTCGGCCCAGTCCAGTGCCTCCAGGCGTACCAAATCCCCCACCATCACCTGCTGGCCGGTTTTTTTCAGCCGGGCCCGCCGGGTACATAGTAGGGTATCAGTTGTAACGGCCCCCTCAAGACTGCCCAACTGCACCCGGTAGTAGTTGGCCTGAATTGCCACTACCACTCCCCAGGGGCCAGCTACGGCCTCTGAATTTGGCAAAAACCTATCAGATCCATGGGGATCCATCGCCTAGAGGGGGCGACGGACGTGGAGGGCAAAATACCCATCACAATCCACCAGGTGCTCTATTCGATACCCCTCCATGGTGAGGCTATCGGGCACCTGCTCCACCGGCTCACCGGCATCCAGCCACACCTCTAGCAGAGCTCCGGCGGGCATTTTTTCCAGCTGTAGCTTAGTCCGCACAAAGTTGATCGGGCAGGGGGTGCCCCGCAGGTCTAATTGTCCATCAGCGGATTGTCCATCGGGGGATTGTCCATTGGGGGTCGGTAGGGCTGTGCTGCTCATCCGCGAAATAGCCCCCCCAAAAAACCTTCAATGCCGCCCCGGTTCACCTTTTCACCACGAATTTCCGCCAGCTTTTCAACCAGTTCTCGTTCTTCAGGCTTGAGTCGAGTCGGAATATCGACCTGTACCGTCAACAAATGATCGCCCCGGCTGACCGGATTACCCAGCTTAGGCACACCACGGTTGTCGAGGGTGAGTATCGTACCGGGCTGTGTGCCTGCGGGGACATCGATTTCCATCGGTCCGTCTACGGTTTCGATGGTGAGTTTGCAGCCTAAAATAGCCTGGAGATAGCTGATTTTGAGGTCAGAAAGAATATTGATGCCGTCGCGCTTAAAGGCAGCGTCTTCGGCTACAAAGAGATAAACATAGAGATCGCCTGCCGGACCACCCCGCAGACCAGCATCTCCCTCACTAGAAACCCGTAACCGAGTACCATTGTCCACCCCGGCTGGCACAGTAATTTTAAGCTTTTTCGTCTCCTGGGTTTGCCCGCTGCCGCCGCATACATCACAGCGATCTTCAATGACCTCACCCGTGCCGTTACAGGTGGGGCAGGCTGAAACCTGAGTAAAGCTGCCAAAGGGAGTTCGGGTGGCTCGACGCACCTGACCGGTGCCGCCGCAGGTGCCGCAGGTGGTGGGGCGGGTACCCGGCTTCGCCCCACTGCCGGTACAGGTGCCACAGGTTTCCAGGTGGCTGATTTTGATTTCCTTCTCGCCCCCGAACACCGCCTCTTTAAAGTCAAGCCGCAGATCTAGGCGGAGATCGTCTCCCCGGGTCGGCCCCCGCCGCCGCGGGCCCTGGCCACCGCCGCTACCGGAGAAGCCGCTAAAAAAGCTCTCAAAAATATCGGCGAAGCCACCCATGTCGCCCATATCCTGGAACCCCCCGGCCCCAGCCGCCCCTAACCCCGCTTCGCCAAATCGATCGTAGCGAGCCCGGGTTTCGGGTTCCGACAGCACCTCGTAGGCGCGGTTAATTTCCTTAAAGGTGTCTTCGGCCCCAGGGTCTTTATTGACATCCGGGTGGTACTTACGAGCTAAGCGGCGATAGGCCCGCTTAAGGTCATCTTGATCGGCATTGCGCGAAATACCAAGAATGTCATAGAAATCACGGGCCATAGGGGGCTACCTAGACAACTCCAGCAACAATCAAACCTTAAACCATCTTAAAAGGAGTACCCCATTTGCCCAGGTGGGATACCCGTCCCTGACCGTAATCACTTCTAGTCGATGGCTTCGTAGTCAGCGGTAACAGTGGCATCTAGACCCAAATCATCATCATAGTCAGGCTCGTAGTCGTCATCCCCATCACTGTCCTCAAACCTGTCATAGGCTGTCTCGGGGATGTTCATGTCCACATCTGTCCCGGTGTCAGCCTCGCGATACAGGTTTGAACCCACAGCAAAGATAGAGGCCTGCAGGGTATCAATGCACCCCTGGAAGGTGTAGATGTCAATACCAGGGGTGTGGGTAGCGGCCCGCAGTTGGCTAGCGTTTGCCTCTAGCTCAGCGCGGGTCGCCTCATTCAGTAAGCTGCCATGGTCGCGCAGGGTCGCCTCATAGCTGTACAAGAGGGTGTCGGCCCGGTTGGTTAGCTCGGCAATCTGCCGCCGCCGCTCATCTTCGTCCGCGTAGGTCTCGGCCTCTAATCGCATGCGATCAACCTCATCGGGATTGAGGCCGCCGGTATTGGTAATGCAAATGCTCTGGGCCCGGCCAGTCCCCTTATCTAGGGCCGATACCTTCAAAATGCCATCGGCATCAATCTCAAAGGACACCTCGATCTGCGGCACGCCTCGGGGGGCGGGGGGAATACCGGTCAGCTCAAATTTACCCAGGCTTTTGTTATCCCTGGCCATGGCCCGCTCGCCCTGCAAAGCATGAATCTCGACAGAGGTCTGGCCATCCGTGGCGGTAGAAAATACCTGAGATTTGCTGGTCGGAATCGTGGTGTTGCGCTCAATGACTTTAGTAAACACCTCTCCCAGGGTCTCAATCCCCAACGACAGCGGCGTAATATCCAACAGCAGCAGATCTTTGACCTCACCCCCCAGAACGCCCGCTTGAATAGACGCCCCCAACGCCACGGCCTCATCGGGGTTAACGGAGCGATCGGGAGCTTTACCGTCGAAATACGCACTAATCGCCTGCTGAACCGCCGGAATCCGGGTAGATCCCCCTACCAGTAGAATGCGATCAATGGCATCAGGGCTGAGGTCGGCATCTTTCAGGGCCTGTTTGACCGGCCCTAGGGTAGCCTGGACTAGCTCGGCCGCAAACTGCTCAAACTGAGACCGAGTCAGCGGCATTTCTAGGTGCTTGGGACCTGATTCATCAGCGGTGATGAACGGTAGATTAATCGAGGTCGACGGAATGTTGGAAAGCTCGATTTTAGCCTTTTCGGCGGCTTCACGAATACGCTGTAGGGCCATGCGATCGGCGGAAAGATCGATGCCTTCCTGCTCCCGAAAGGCCGCCGTCATCCACTCCACGATGCAGTTGTCGAAATCGTCGCCGCCCAAGTGATTGTTGCCAGCGGTGGCCTTCACCTCAAATACGCCGTCTCCCAACTGCAGGATTGAAACGTCAAAGGTGCCACCTCCCAGATCAAACACCAACACGATTTGATCTTGGTCTTGCTTATCTAGACCGTAGGATAGAGCGGCCGCTGTGGGCTCGTTAATAATCCGCAGTACCTCTAAACCCGCAATGGTCCCAGCATCCTTAGTAGCCTGGCGCTGGGCATCGGTAAAGTAGGCGGGAACCGTAATCACCGCTTGGGTCACCTCGGCACCCAGATAGGTTTCAGCATCCTGCTTGAGCTTTTGCAGGATCATGGCGGAGATTTCTTGGGGCGTAAAGGCCTTACCGCGAATCTGCACGTCTACGGTATTGTCTCGTCCGCTGACGCAGACGTAGGGCACCCGGCTGCGTTCCGTCTCCGTGTCTTCCCAGCGGCGGCCAATAAAACGCTTGATACTGTAGACCGTGTTCTCAGCATTGGTAACAGCCTGGCGCTTGGCTAATTGACCAACCAGACGCTCACCATTTTTGCCAAACCCCACAATGCTGGGTATGGTACGGCCCCCTTCGGTGCTTGAAATCACCACCGGTTTGCCACCCTCCAGCACGGCGACACAACTGTTAGTTGTGCCTAGGTCAATACCGATTACTTTACCCATAGCCCGCGGTGCTCAATTTAATCGTTCGCCAAACCTTTCCTAAACCAGCCTAGACTGTTTTCAGCCTGGACTAGTGTTACTAGGTTGCCCGCTTCTATCCGGGAAACTATCGCCTATCGCAGCCGTCGATCGCATATTTTTGCGATCGACGGCTGCGATGTGATCTGGAGAGATGATGGTATGCCGGTAGTCGTACTGAGTCCAAAGTAGCCCCACCATGGCTGAAATGCCTCCCATCAGAGCTTTATTCGGCGAAGCTACATACTTACGTAGCCGAATCTTCAAGAACGTCTTCAGGAGGGGCGGCTACCTTGACCATGGCGTGACGCAGCACCCGATCGCCGAGCTGATAACCCCGCACAAACTCTTCAATGACAGACCCTTCCGGGTGATCAGCGGTGGGTTCACGCATGACGGCTTCATGGAGCAGGGGATCAAACTCCTGGCCCTCGGCACGCATGGCCGATACCCCTAGGCGCTTGAGGCTGTCCACTAACTGCTTGTAGACGCTCTGATAACTTTTGTGAATAGTCATCTCAGCTTCGGTTTGGGGCTTGATCTGCGATCGCGCCCGCTCAAAGTTATCGACCACCGGCAACAACTCGGTAATCGTATCCCCCTTAATCTGGGTGGCCAGGTCGTCTTTTTCTTTGCTGGTGCGCTTGCGGTAGTTTTCAAAGTCAGCGGCAATCCGCATGGACTGGTTAGCCCGATCTTCCAACTGCGCCTTTAACCCAGCCACCTGTCGTTCCAGATCGGCCACGATGCTGACATCAGCGGTGTCGCCGCTGGGATCCACGACGTCATCCGTGTCATCGGCTTCGACGGTAGCGGCGGCAGCTTCGACCACGTCCTCAAAGTCAATATCAACGGCATCTTCGGCCAGAATTTCTTCGATCACCTCGGACTCAGTTGAGGGATCATGTTCGGATTGGTGAATGTCATCGACCATGCTGATACGTAACCCGACGGGTGAATGCAACAACTCAATGGAGGCCAAGCCCCCGGTAGCGAGAACTAATATACCCTGCTACAGCGGATTGCCTCCGGCACTGTACTAATTCTATCGCGGAATGTGGGGTTCACCGCTGTCGGTTGTGCCCCCGGCCCCAGAACGTCGGCCTAGACGAGCTGAGCTACCCGATTATCGCCATGGTGCAGATAATAAAATTGGATAAGGGTATTATCGAGACTACAGGGTCAAAGTGAGAGGGGCTGGCGATCGCACCGATGTGCATGCCACCCCACGCTTAGGGCATACTGCCTCCATAGGATTGGGTTTAGGCCTGCTTTATATCGGTATTTTGGCATCAGCGCTATGACTAATTCCTCCTCTCGACGGGCTCTGGTTCTTCAGCGGAGCTTTTCGCCCTTTGGCAATAAGCTCATTCAATCGGGCTATGTCGATTCTGAGCAGATGCAAAAAGCCCTGGCGCAGAGCCGTAAAACCGGGCAGTCGTTAACCGATGTGCTAGAATCTCTGACCGGGCAGCAGCTTTCCCCAGAGCTCCTGCGCCAGTACAAAAAGCAGCAGCTGTTTGAGCTCAAAATTCTCTACGGGGTCGAATCCCTCGATCCGGAGATCAACGATATCTCCCCTGGCCAAATCAGTCTCCTCATCGATACCCTGGTCACCGTCGATATCTGCCGCCGCCATCGACTCATTCCCCTGGCTAAAGACGATGGTGAGGAGGGTGCGTCCTCGCTTCTGGTGGCGATGGTGGATCCTGAAAATCTAGAGGCCCAAGACGATCTCAACCGGATTCTACGGTCTCAAAACCTAGCCCTCAGACGCATGGTGATCACCGTTGAAGACTATCAGCGGATGATTTCCACCTATCTAGACGATGCGGTGGCCAAGCAGAAGAAAGAGCAGCTAGAGGCTGATGTAGACGTTAACACCAACTTGGAAGAGCTGGATTTTGGCGATGGTATCTTAGAAGAGGCCATCGATGATGAGGCCGACCTAGGGGCTGCGCTGAAGGACGCTGGTGCCGCTCCCGTCATCGCTTTAGTCAACAAGATTCTGGCTAAAGCGCTGCAGGAAGGTGCTTCTGACATTCACGTTGAACCCCAGGAAGAGTTTTTGCGGGTGCGTTTTCGCAAAGACGGGGTGCTCTCAGAAGCCCTGCCTAAAATGCCCAAGAAAATTATTCCAGCGGTTACGGCCCGCTTTAAGATTATTGCCGAGCTGGATATTGCCGAACGCCGTATGCCTCAGGATGGACGTGTTCGGCGGGTGTTTCAGGGCCGTAAAGTTGACTTTCGCGTCAATACCCTACCCAGCCGCTGCGGGGAAAAAGTGGTGCTGCGGATTCTGGATAACTCGGCAACCCAACTGGGGCTAGATAAGCTCATTACAGACCCCGATTCCCTTCACATTGTCCAGGAAATGGCTTCGCGCCCCTTTGGTCTCCTGCTAGTGACCGGGCCAACCGGATCGGGAAAAACCACGACCCTGTACTCAGTTCTGTCAGAACGTAATGATCCCGGCATTAATATCAGCACCGCCGAAGATCCCATCGAATATACCCTGCCCGGTCTAACCCAGGTGCAGGTGATTCGTGAAAAGGGCATGGACTTTGCATCAATTCTGCGAGCCTTTTTGCGCCAAGACCCCGACGTCATTCTAGTGGGTGAAACCCGTGACCGTGAAACCGCCAAGACGGCGATCGAAGCCGCGCTAACCGGTCACCTAGTGCTAACTACATTGCACACTAACGATGCCGCAGGAGCGATCGCCCGCCTCGATGAGATGGGTGTAGAGTCATTTATGGTCTCCAGCGCTTTAATTGGGGTACTGGCCCAGCGTCTCGTACGCCGCGTATGCACTGACTGCCGCATTGCCTACAGCCCTAGCCCCGAAGAGTTGGCCCATTTTGGCCTCAGTACCTCTGCTGAATCCGACATTACCTTCTATAAGGCCAATACCCTGACGGTCGAAGAACTCGCCGCCGCCAAGGACAACCACTCCCTTTGCGCCAAATGCCAAGGGAGTGGCTACAAGGGCCGGGTCGGAGTCTACGAAATTCTGCGCGTCACCGAGCGGCTGCAAAAGCTGATTTCCGCTGGTGCTCCCACCGAGCACATCAAGGAAGCGGCGGTGGAGGAAGGTATGCAAACCCTGCTAGCCTACAGCCTGGATCTGGTGCGCCAGGGATATACAACCCTAGACGAGGTGGAACGGGTAACCTTTACCGATACCGGCTTAGAGGCCGAACTCAAGGCCAAGCGCAAGGCCTCACTCACCTGTTCCTGCTGCTCTGCCGAGCTCCAGCAGGATTGGCTAGACTGCCCCTACTGCCTCACTCCTCGCTTCCACGACTAGTCGTTGCTCAAGGGCGATGACGGCATTTGGCACCAGAGTGGGCATCTTGTTACCAGGAATGGGTATTTCGGCACCGACTGTTCACCCGGCCTCGCCTACGCTGCTGGCACCTGACATTTCCCCTAGTTTCTCCATCCCCATGAGGTAATTTTATGGAACTAATGATCGAAGACTTGATGGAAGAGGTGATTGAGCGCGGTGGCTCAGATCTGCACCTCTCGGCAGGGCTACCTCCCTACATTCGCATCAGTGGAAAACTCACCCCCACTGAGCACGAGCCCATGACCCCCGAGTCCTGTCAGCGGCTGATCTTCAGCATGCTCAACAATACCCAGCGTAAACAGCTTGAGCAAACCTGGGAGTTGGACTGCTCCTACGGGGTTAAAGGGCTGGCTCGGTTTCGGGTTAATGTCTATAAAGACCGGGGTACCTACGCCGCCTGCCTCCGGGCGCTGAGCTCTAAAATTCCGACCATGGAAACCCTGGGCCTGCCCAATATTGTGCGAGAGCTGTCGGAGAAGCCCCGAGGGCTCATTCTGGTCACTGGCCCCACTGGATCTGGGAAGTCGACCACCCTGGCCTCAATGATCAACAATATCAATCTGACCCGGCCAGAGCACATTCTCACCGTAGAGGATCCGATTGAATTCGTTTACGAACCCATCAAGAGCCTCATTCACCAGCGCCAAATTGGCGAAGACACCAAAAGCTTTGCCAATGCCCTCCGCGCCGCCCTCCGGGAAGACCCCGACGTCATTCTAGTGGGTGAAATGCGCGATTTGGAAACCATTTCCCTAGCGATTTCGGCGGCAGAAACCGGCCACTTGGTCTTTGGCACCCTGCACACCAGTTCAGCGGCTCAAACCGTTGATCGGATGGTAGATGTGTTTCCCCCTGACCAGCAGCAGCAGATTCGAGTACAGCTGTCGGGCTCTTTAGTGGCGGTGCTCAGCCAAACTCTGGTGCCCAAGGCAAACCCTAAACCCGGCGAATTTGGCCGCATCATGGCCCAGGAGATCATGGTGGTTACCCCAGCGATCGCCAACATGATTCGAGAAGGTAAGACCCCCCAAATTTATGGGGCGATTCAAACCGGGGGCAAGCTCGCGATGCAAACCTTGGAGAAGGTGCTAGCTGATCTGTACAAAGCCGGCACCATTTCCTTTGAAGCCGCCATGTCTAAGACCTCTCGACCCGACGAGCTCCAGCGCCTGCTAGGAGGAGCGCAAGTGCCTAACGCCGCTGCTCGCCAAGGCACCCCCGCAGGCCGTCATTAAGCTGTCGCTCTAGGGATTCAAGCCTGGGGAATTCGCTCAGCCTAGGCTCAGGTTCTAGGGAGTGGGTTCTCAGCTATCGTCTTTAAAATGGCGAGTTAAGGGCAGGGTCAGATCGGCCACCTGCTGGAGCAAAGTACGCACCACGCGAGTAGATTTAGCGGGTTCAGGAGTCTGAACCCGTCGCTATAATTTCAGTAATCCTAAGCCACTGAGCCATTTAGCCATGCCTACCTATGTTGCCACTGGCCGCGATACCAGCGGAGCCCAGCGCAAAGAACGAATTTCTGCTGAGACTCCCAATGAGGCCCGCAATCTCCTGAAAGATCAGGGCCTCTACGTGATGGATATCAAAGAGGACGCCGGGTTCAACTTTGATCTAGAGAGTATTAAAACCTCTATGACCAAGGTGACCGTTAAGGATAAGGCGATCTTCTCTCGCCAGTTCGCGGCCCTGGTGAATGCGGGTGTGGCCCTGGTGAGGGGGTTGGGGGTGCTCTCGGATGACTGCCCAAACCCAAAACTCAAAAAAGCGCTGATGGGCATTAATGCCGATGTGCAGCAGGGCACTAGCCTATCGGATGCCATGCGCAAACATCCAGATTGCTTTGACAACCTCTACGTAGCCCTCATTCAGGCGGGGGAAGTGGGCGGGGTGCTCGACGAGGTGCTCAACCGCCTAGCCAAACTCCTCGAAGATTTAGCTCGATTGCAGAACCAGATTAAGTCAGCGATGGCCTATCCGGTGACGGTGGGCTTCATGGCGGTGGTTATCTTTGTTGGGATGACGGTGTTTCTGCTGCCCATCTTTGCCGACATGTTTGATGACCTCGGGGCTGAACTGCCGGTGTTCACCCAGATGATGATGATGATTAGCAAGGTGCTGCGGCAGCCTTTGAACTGGGTATTTATCATTTCGGCGATCTCAGCGACAGCGTTTGCCTACCGGCGCTACTACGCCACCCTCAATGGACGTCGGGTCATTGATCGCCTAGCGCTGAAGATGCCGTTGTTTGGCGACTTAATTCAAAAAACGGCTACCGCGCGCTTTTGCCGTACCTTTGGCTCGTTGTCTAAGTCTGGGGTGCCGATCTTGACGGCGTTGGAAATTGTGCGAGATACCGCCGGTAACCAGGTGATTGCTGAGGCGGTGGACGAATGCCGTAAGGAAGTACAGAGCGGGGGCATGATTAGCCTGGCCCTGCAAAAACATGCGGTGTTTCCCTCGATGGCGGTTCAGATGATCAACATTGGCGAAGAAACGGGGGAACTCGACTCGATGCTGATGAAGGTGGCTGATTTCTACGAAGATGAGGTAGAACAAGCGGTCAAGGCATTGACCAGCGTGATGGAACCGATCATGATTCTGGTGCTGGGGGGTATGGTGGGTTCGATTCTGGTGTCAATGTACCTACCGATGTTCAAAATTATGGATGCCATTGGGTAAAGCACTGCTTGCTAAGGGGGGGAAGCTTTGCTCCCCTGCCCTTGGCACCGACCCCTGGTCCAGCGATTACAGTAGCCCGCCGCTTAACCGCTGAATGGCCCGCTGGGCGACTGTGGCATAGCTAAGCTCGCCGCAAAACACGTTGGCCATGGTGAGGCTACTGGAGGGGCGCTTGATGCCCACCCGATAGGCGAGGGCGGGAGTCTGGTAAAACAATCGGGCTAGGCGCCGGGCCCACCGCATTTCGTTGCCCCACTCCTGGTTGATCACCTGGCTGTAGGTGCTGAGGGCGCGATCGCTGCCAGCAAGGGATTGGACGATCGCCTCTGCAGCCTTGAGCCCGCTGAAAATCGAGGGGCGAATGCCCTCAACCGTAAAGGGATCGACCACACAGGCGGCCTCCCCCGCCAAGACCGCCCGGTGGGTATGGAGCACCTGGGGGCCATCCCAAACCAGAATCGGATGACCGAAGTGCTGGACTGTGCTGGCATCTATATCAAACGCGGCAGCATAGTCGGCTACCGGTGTGCGTAGATCTTGTTTGCGCTGGGCCCCAGTCCTAAAGACACCTCCACCGATGGAATAGCCATCGGCTTTGGGAAAGTTCCAGAG
>JAIXUR010000100.1 GCA_027483425.1 Cyanobacteriota bacterium
AAGAAGGTTGGTCTCATGGTAATGATTGCTGCTGAACTGTCGGATGTCTTAGAAATTCAGCCTACGGTGTTTGAAGACGATCGCGGATTTTTCTTCGAGAGCTTTAACCATCGGGCGTTTGTCGATCAGGTTAAGGTGGCCTATCACTTTGTTCAAGACAACCACTCCCGATCGCTCCAGGGCGTTTTGCGGGGCCTGCACTACCAAATTCAGCACCCCCAGGGCAAGTTGGTGCGAGCGGTCAGGGGGGAAATCTTTGATGTGGCCGTGGATATTCGCCAAAGCTCACCCACCTTTGGCCAATGGGTGGGCTATCGGCTTTCCGCAGAAAACAAGCGGCAAATTTGGATACCGCCTGGTTTTGCCCATGGTTTTTTAGTGCTGTCGGAGGTGGCTGAGGTGCTGTACAAAGCCACCGACTACTATGCCCCCCAGCATGAACGAACCCTGGCCTGGAATGACCCTGACCTGGCGATCGCCTGGCCGCTCTCAGGGGAGCCCGTTCTATCGCCAAAGGATCAGGCGGGCCAAGGGCTGAAACAGGCCGAGGTTTACCCATGAAGCCCCTGCTGCTGTTAGGTAAAACCGGCCAACTGGGGCAAGAGCTAGCCCGCCTGCTGCCGAGTACATTCGCGGTTCAGACCCTGGGCCGGGCCGATCTAGACTTTACCCAGGTGCAGCGCCTGAAGCAGGTGGTGCTAGACATTCAGCCCCACAGTATTGTTAACGCCGCCGCCTACACCGCCGTTGACCAGGCCGAAAAAGAGCCCGAGCAAGCCTTCGCCATGAACCAAGCCGTGCCCATGGCCCTGGCCGAAGTGGCCAAGCAGCTAGAAATACCGCTCATTCATATTTCTACGGACTACGTTTTTGATGGCCAACACCACCGGCCCTACCAGGAAACGGATCAGCCCAGCCCGATCGGCGTGTATGGGCGATCTAAGCTGGCGGGAGAGGAGGCCATTCGCCAGACCTGGGCCAATCACTATATTGTGCGCACGGCCTGGCTCTATGGTGCGTTGGGCCAAGGCAACTTTGTGAAAACCATGCTGCGGCTAGGGCAAAGCCGAGCCGAACTGGGGGTTGTCTTTGACCAAATTGGCTCGCCTACCTCAACAACCTACCTGGCTGAGGGCATTATTAAACTGGTGCAGGGGTTAGCGATCGCCGCGATTGATCCCTCTAGGTCAGCGGGCACCTACCATCTGGCCAACAGTGGGGTAGCTAGCTGGTACGACTTTGCGATCGCCATCTTTGAAGAAGCCAGGGCGCGCCAGTTTCCCCTGGTTTTGCAGCGGGTCAACCCCCTGACTACCGCCGAATACCCCACCGTCGCCCATCGCCCCGCCTATTCGGTGCTGTCGAGCCGCAAGCTGGAAACCCTGCTGCCGCTGACGCCCACCCACTGGCGCGAGAGTCTACGGTCTATGCTCGATCAACTGATGCAGGAGATGCTATGAAAGCGCTGATTCTTTCCGGTGGCAAGGGCACTCGCCTGCGCCCGCTGACGTACACCGGGGCGAAGCAGCTGGTGCCGGTGGCGAACAAGCCGATTCTTTGGTACGGCATTGAAGCCATTGTGGCGGCGGGCATCACCGATATTGGCATTGTCATTAGCCCAGAAACCGGGGAAGAAGTTAAGGCCTTTACCGGCCATGGCCAGCAGTTTGGCGCTCAGATTACCTATATTCTGCAAGCCCAACCGGCGGGGCTGGCCCACGCGGTGAAGGTGGCCCAACCCTTCCTAGGCGATGCGCCCTTTGTCATGTACCTGGGCGATAACCTGGTGCAAGACAGCCTCACCCCCATGGTCGAACGCTTTAAAGAACGCCACCTCGATGCCCTCACCCTGCTGTCGCCGGTACCGAATCCCAGGGCCTTTGGGGTGGCTGAGGTCGATGAATCGGGACGCATTCTACGTCTCGAAGAAAAGCCTGAACACCCGCGATCGAACCTGGCCCTGGTGGGGGTTTATCTCTTTTCGAGCGCCATCCATGGGGTGATTGCCACCCTAGAGCCCTCGGCTCGGGGCGAGCTAGAAATTACCGATGCCATTCAGGAGCTGATTAATCGGCAGATGCGGGTCGAAGCCCTGAAACTGGAAGGTTGGTGGCTCGATACCGGTAAAAAAGACGACCTGCTAGAGGCCAATCGCATTATCCTAGACGCCTACTCCAATTGCGTGGTTAATGGCAGCGTGGATGATCAAAGCCGCGTCACGGGACGAGTGAGCATCGGCGAGGGCACCCAGGTGATCAACTGCACCATCCGTGGCCCGGTGATCATTGGCGACAACTGCCATTTAGAGAACTGCTTTGTGGGCCCCTACAGCAGTATTGGCCATGGGGTTACCCTCTCTGCCGTTGACCTAGACCACAGTGTCATTCTTCAGGGGGCCAGGGTTGAGGGCATTCAACACCGCATTGTGGATAGCCTGGTGGGGCGGCGGGCCACCATTAAGCCTGGGCCTAGCCATCCCAAGGCTATGCGTTTTATGGTGGGTGATGACTGCCAGATCGAAGTGGTCTAAGACTGCCGGGCAACTTCCCTCGCTCAACTCCCCACCACCGGACTTTGAAACCAGGCATCAACTCCATGGCACTCCCTACCCCAGAGACAACTCCAGAGCCAACCCCAGAAACAACCCCAGAGAT
>JAIXUR010000141.1 GCA_027483425.1 Cyanobacteriota bacterium
ATCGACTAAAAACAGGGCATCCGCCGATTCGTTAAAAATGGCTTCTCGCAGATCTCGGCTGCGGCGAAGCTCTAGCTCACTGTGTTTGCGATCGCTAATATCGGTGACGGTGCCCACATAGCCCACCACGCGGCCCTGGGCATCGATTTCAGGCGACATCTGGCCATAAAACCAGACAATGTGGCCATTGGGTTGCAGATAGCGGCCCTCACCGCGATAAAACCCATCCTGTGCCATGGCCTGTGCCCAATCGGCGAGAATGCGATCGCGATCGTCGGGATGCAGGCTCTCGATCCAGTTTTGGCCAAAGGCGGCCTCTGCTGGCCGACCGGTCATGGCACACCAGGTCTGGTTGACATAGATACAATCCCCCGCCGCATCAAAGCGAAAAATCCCTACGGGGGCTGCTTCGGCCAGGGTGGCATAGCGACGCTCGCTGGCCCGCAGAGCCTCTTGAGCCTGCTTGGCGGCGGTGATATCTTGGGTGGTGCCAAAGAGCCGAATGGCTTGCCCCTGGGCATTGATCTGGGCGAGACCCTTGCTGAGGGCGTAGCACCGATCGCCATTGGGGCGGATCACCCAGTGCTCGATTGCGTAGGGCAATCCCTCGGTGATCGTCCGCTCGATCGCCCGCTCAAAGGGTAGCCAATCCTCAGCCGGTATCTGCTGTCGAAATTCGTCGTAGGTGGGCTGCCCAAGGGCGGCATCGCGTCCGTAGAGGCGAAACAGCTCCTCCGACCAAGTCACGGTTTGGGTGGCCAGATCAAACTCCCAGTTGCCCACCTGGGCCACGCGCTGGGCCTCGGCCAGACTGGCGGCACTCTTTTGCAAGGCGGCTTCCGCCTGCTGGCGCACCGTTTCGAGCGACTTGGCGGCGCTGACATCGCGCACCAGGCAGAGAACGCGGTCATGCTGGTAGGGCACCATGCGTACTTCTTCGTACTGGATGCGGGCCGGGCGATCGTCACCGCCAAAGGAAATCTGTTGCTCATAGATCTGCATCTCGCCGGTCGTCAAGACGCGTTCAACGGCGGCGAACCATTGGCTGGCCGCCGCCTGGGGCAACACCTCGGTGATATGCCTGCCCACCAGATCGCGATCGCCTAGGGGCAGCAACTCTCCCCCAAACTGGTTGTGGGCATAGCTGAGGTATTGCCCCTCGGCATTGACGACCGCCATGATGTCGGGAATGGCCGACAGAAGGGCTCGATTGTGGATCTCGCTTTCCTGGAGGGCAAGTTCCATGCGCTTGCGCTCGGTAATGTCGTGAACCGTACCCAGCACGCCCACAATCTTGCCCTGGGCAGCGCGCAGGGGGGTAAATCGCGCGGACGTCCAGCCCGATTTACCCATTGACGGCACATAAAAAAACGCATCCGGCACAGACACCGTTTCCCCCGCCAAGGCCCGTTCTAGCAGGGCAAAAATACCGTTCTTCTGCAAAAAGGGAAACCGATCGAGACAGTATTGGTCTAGCACCTCGGCGGCGGTTAACCCGCTTAAGTCCTCCATAAAGCGATTCCAGACGCGGTATCGCAGGTTCTGATCATAGACAACAATGCCTTCCTGGGCGGTGGCAATCACCTGCTGATTAAAGTCCAGGGCCGATTCGAGATCTTGGGTGCGATCGGTCACCTGTTGCTCTAGAGCGGCATTGAGGGTGGCCAGGTCTTGGTTGGCTTGCTCCAGGGCCAGCTGCTGCTGGGCCAGCTGCTGCTCCTGCTGATAGCGCCGCAGGGCCTCGGTCGCCGTGAGGATCAGATCGGCTTCACTCCAGGGTTTGGCCAAAAACCGATAGAGGTGGCCCCGGTTGACCACATTGCCCACATCCTGGGCCTGGGCCTGTCCGGTCAGCATGACCTTGACCATCTGCGGATAGCGGCCATGGAGCTGAATCAAGAGGTGATCGCCCTTCATGCCCGGCATGATTTGATCGGCAATCACCAGGGGCACCTCGCCGCCGCTGGCCAAAATCTCATCGATGATTTCCAAGGCCTCTTCCCCGCTTTCGGCGATTTCGATCGTGCAATCGGGGAAATGGCGGCTGAGCTGCGCTCTCAGGGTGAGGAGAATGTTGCGCTCGTCGTCAACACAGAGGATGGTGAAGTTACCCATGGGTCACCCTTGATAAAGAAAAATTAAAAAATGTTGGCAAAATCAATGGGCTGACCCGTTTGTAGATTGTGGTTCTCCAGGCCAGCGGTGAGCTAAAAAGTAGAAGAATGGAGCCATTGGTCTAAATGTCTATTTTTAAGGTTGTTTTAAGATTTTAAGCGAGATAGCTAGGGGGTGTTGGAAAAGATTTGTCGGTGTATGTTTACTGATTGAGAGGCCATGTAACGGTGAAGCGGGTGTGTCTTGGCTAAGTCACAGGTTCACTCGATGCCCTCCTTATTAAGGAGATTAAGGGGGCTGGGGGGATCCTTCAGACGTATCTCACCGGCATAGGAATTACCATACAACAACAAACCTGAACCACGGCAACCTCCAGAGTGCCCGGTTGCCCTCTACTCAGACCAGCCGGAGCTAAACTCCCCTAGGCGTGGCAACGGGTGGGGCGATCGCGCGTTCCGCTTCGGATTGGCTACGACTACACTAGATGGGTGCTGCCCCCTGCCACCCGGTCTCCGCTGGAGAATCGTCCCCTGCTATGCCCCGTTTTTTTAACACCGCCGGGCCCTGCCGGCCTGAGATTCATTACACGTTGTCCGCAACCGATCGCTTACCCAACATCGAGCGACTGATCGAGCAAGAAAGCTACTTTGTCATCCATGCCCCTCGACAAACGGGCAAGTCCACCGCCATGCTCACCCTGGCGCAGCAGTTGCTCGAGCAGGGCAAATGGGTGGCGGTCACGGTTTCGGCGGAGGTGGGTGCGCCATTTCCCCACGATCCGGGCCAGGCAGAACTGGCGGTTCTAGAATCTTGGCGGCGAGCCTGCCAGGCTCGTCTGCCAGCAGAGCTTCAGCCACCCGACTGGCCCGTTGCCCCAGCGGGCGGTCGAATTAGAGCCGCCCTGCAAGTTTGGGCTGCCGCCGCGCCGCGCCCCTTGGTCCTGTTTATCGATGAGATTGATTCTCTCCAAGATCAGGCGTTGGTCTCCATGCTGCGGCAATTGCGGGATGGTTTTCCCGATCGCCCCCAGGCGTTTCCCCAGTCGCTGGGTTTAATTGGTCTGCGCGATGTGCGCGATTACAAAGTGGCCGCCGGGGGCAGTCTGCGGCTGTCTACGGCTAGCCCCTTCAACATCAAGGTGCAATCCTTCACGCTGCGAAACTTCAACCTCGCAGAGGTGGGCGAGCTCTATGGCCAACATACGGCTGAGACCGGACAGGTGTTTACCCCAGAGGCGGTTAGTCATGCCTACGACCTCACCCAGGGCCAGCCTTGGCTGGTGAATGCGATCGCCCGGCAATGTGTTGAGGTCATCGCCCCCGATCCCACTGTGCCCATCACTCTTGACGCGATCGATCGAGCCAAAGAACTGTTAATTCAGCGGCAAGACACCCATTTAGACAGCTTGGCGGAACGATTGCGCGAGCCTCGGGTTAAGACCATTCTAGAACCCATGCTGGCTGGCCAAGATCTGGGCATGACCGCCCCGGACGATCGCCAATATCTGCTGGATTTGGGGCTGCTGCGGCGAGAAGCCGGGGGCGGCCTGGTGATCGCCAATCCCATTTATCGCGAGATTCTGCCCCGCGTTCTAGCCCAGGGCCCCCAGGATAGCTTCCCCTCGATCACCCCAAGTTGGCTAACCCCCCAGGGAGCTTTGGATCCGGATGCTCTACTGCAAGCCTTCCTGAGCTTCTGGCTCCAGCATGGGGAACCCCTACTCAACAGTGCCTCGTACCATGAAATTGCGCCCCATTTGGTGCTAATGGCGTTTCTGCATCGGGTGGTAAACGGCGGCGGCACCCTAGAGCGAGAATATGCGATCGGTTCAGACCGAATGGATTTGTGTTTGCGCTATGGACAGGTGACCTTGGGCATTGAGCTCAAGGTGCAGCGCGACGATCGCAAAAATCAACTTCAGCGTGGACTTACCCAGCTCGATGGATATTTGGCCCGCTTGGGACTGGATACGGGCTGGCTGGTGATCTTCGATCGCCGGAAAGATAGCCCCGCGATCGAAGACCGTCTCCGCACAGAACGGCACAGTACCGAGCAGGGGCGGCAGATCACGGTGATTTTTGCCTAGAGTACCGGTACAGTAGGGCCAAAAACCCGGTTTCTTCGTCGCTGCGCTAACGGCATGATTGGCCTTTTGGCCGAGAAACCGGGTTTCTGTACCGACGTTCTAGTCGCTCAGTGTTCTGACCAAGGTTCCGACCAGGGAAACTGCACCGTGAAGGTGGTGCGCCCTGGCTGACTGGCCACCTGAATCTCGCCGCCGTGCTTTTCGACAATCTGGCGGACAATATCTAGCCCCAGACCGCTGCCCTCACCCCTGGGTTTGGTGGTAAAAAAGGGCTCAAAAATACGGGCCTGAAGCTCCGGTGCCAGTCCGCCGCCGGAGTCGGTGATGGCCACCACGAGGCGATCGCCCGCTTGGGTGACCGCAATCTCCAGGGAGCCTTGTGATCCCATGGCATAGATGGCATTGTCAATCAAATTGACCCAC
>JAIXUR010000273.1 GCA_027483425.1 Cyanobacteriota bacterium
CGCGGGTCGCCGCATCGACCAGATGATAGGCCTGCTCGATCTCCAGGGCTGGGCCGACAAAAAGACGGGCACCTACTCCGGTGGCCTCAAGAAACGCCTCGAGCTGGCCCTGGGGCTGTTGCATCAGCCCGACCTGCTGGTGCTCGATGAGCCCACCGTTGGTCTTGACATTGAAACCCGCTCGGCGGTGTGGGGGTTTTTGCGGCAATTGCGCGCGGCGGGCACCACGGTGCTGATTACCAGCCACTATCTGGAAGAGGTCGATGCCCTAGCCGATCGCGTGGCGATTATCGACCAGGGCCGGGTGATTGCCTCGGGCACCCCCAGCGAGCTGAAGGATAAGATTGGGGGCGATCGCATCACCCTCCGCATTCGCGAGTTTACCTCTGATGACGAGGCCATCCAGGCCCAGGCCATGCTGTCAACGCTGCCTTTTGTGCGCGAAGTGATTGTCAACGCGGCCCAGGGCAACTCGCTCAATTTGGTGGTCGATCGCCAGTCCGATGGGTTGCTGGCTGTGCAGCAGGCCCTTAAGGCCGCCGCCCTGCCTGTCTTTGGCCTGGCCCAGTCGCGGCCTAGCCTCGACGACGTGTACTTGGCCGCCACCGGCCGCACGCTGATGGATGCCGAGCTGGCCGCCGTGGGTCAGCGAGATTTGAAGCAGGAAAAGAAACAGGCCATGACGGGACGCTAGGAGACAACCATGAGCACTACGATTTCCACCCCAGCCCCCCTTAAGGAGGCCGCCCCCAGTCTTGACAATGCCGAGCTGGCCGCCTGGAAGGCCACCGTGGTCAGCTCCCAGGGGCTGGTGTCGGGGGCCTTTGTGCAAGAGACCCTGGCCATGACCCGACGGCTGTTTATTCAGCTCCAGCGCCGCCCCTCTACCCTGGTGGCGGGGGTGATTCAGCCGCTGATTTGGCTGGTGTTATTTGGGGCTCTGTTTCAAAATGTGCCTGCGGGGCTGTTTGGTGAGAGCCGCAACTACGGCCAGTTCCTAGGGGCGGGCATTATTGTGTTTACCGCCTTTGGGGGGGCGCTCAACGCGGGCCTGCCGGTGATGTTTGACCGGGAATTTGGCTTTCTAAATCGCTTTTTGGTTGCGCCCCTGGCCTCGCGCTACTCCATTGTGGTGGCGTCGGCGCTGTTTATCGCTACCCTGAGCCTGGTGCAAACGGCGGCTATTCTGGCCTTTAGTGCGCTGCTCGGGTCGGGGTTGCCTAGCCTGCCGGGGCTGGTGCTGGTGCTGCTGATTGTGATGACGCTGGTGCTGGGGGTGACAGCCCTCAGCCTGGGGCTGACCTTTGCGTTGCCCGGCCACATCGAGCTGATTGCGGTTATTTTTGTCACTAACCTGCCGCTGTTGTTCTCCAGTACGGCCCTGGTGCCCCTGGAGTTTATGCCCCGCTGGCTCCAGGTGGTGGCTAGTCTTAACCCGCTGACCTATGCGATCGAGCCCATTCGCTACGTTTACCTGCACCCGGCCTGGGGCTTGGGTAGCCCGGTGCTGCAAACTCCCTTTGCAACGGTATCGTTGGGGGTTTGTCTAGGGGTTTTGGTGGTGTTCTGCGGGCTGGCCCTGGGGTTAATTCAGCCCCTGCTGCGTCGTCGGATTGCCTAGGGGTAAAAACGGTCGCCCTAGGGTCGGCAGTCGGCGAATTAGCCGCTACAATATCCACCATAGGGCCCAGCGATCGCTACGGGTCTCTAGTTTTTCGGCTCGGTTTTTTTAGTCCTCTGGTGTCAAGGAGTGCTCCTATGGCTTCCCTTCATCCCCTCTCTCGGCCGGTAGCAGCGGCCTTAGCCACCTTGAGTCTACTGGCCTTGGCCCCTGGCGTATGGGCTCAGTCGAATAGCAGTGATCCAAGCGAAGCGCCTCGGGTCGATGCCGATGAAGGATTTGCCTCCCCCGACAGCAGCGGTGGCTTTGGGGGAAGTGCTAGCCCCTTTGACTTAATCCACCGGGCTGTGCTGTCGAATGGCACCTCCATGGAAGACTTTAACCGCCAGCAGCGCGGACACCTAAACACTGAAGCAGACAATTTTCGCTCGCTTCAGCAGGAGGCCTTGCGTCAGCAGACTTCCCCTGAGGCCGTAGAGACTACACCCCAGCCTGCGGCTGAATAGTCTCTCTTCCTGGGCTAGTCCACAGATCCGGGCCCCAGACCTATAGCTCGCAGGTCAGGAGGCGGATCATAAAATAGTTGACCATCTTGGCCCCGTAGGGTGAATTCCACCACACCACTGGGTAGCAGCCGATGGGGTCTTCTAGGTCGTGGCGAGCCTGATCGATAGTTTTCCATTGGCCATTCTGTCGCCAGCCCACCTGTTCACCCAGGCGGTTTAAGGGGGCAGTGTCTTGAACAATGGCCGTTTCCAGGGTGCCGCCCACGGCCTGGTACAGCTTAAGCTGTACGCTAAACCCAAACCGCCCCCCGGTGTAGGTAGTCCACAGGCGATCGATGATGCGCAGCACGCTGCAGGGAAACAGGCGAATGGCATCGGGGGTCAGATCTTCGCGGTTGGGAGTACCCGCTTCCTGTAGGATCACGCGCACCGTTTCTTCGTCGGCCTCTAGCAATTTGCCGGTTCTCAGCAGCCGTTGTAGAGGTTGGTAACGCTCGATGTCGCTGACCAGGGTAAGGGCATCTTCGAGGCGAGCAATGCGTTCGGTCAACCCCTGTTGAAGAAAGCCCTCGACCCTAGCCTCTAGGGCCTCCAGTGTCTCTAGGCGAGCCGCTAAGGATGTCTGCATATCTTCTCCATCCAGCCGGGTAAACTGGTCTATCTTGGCCTCCAGCGCCTCTAGGCGAGCTGCTAAATTAGCCTGGGACTCATCCACATCCATCACGACTTCTCCTAGGTAAGGTGAGCTAGATAACCTTGCAGCCGTCAGGGCTGATGCAGGACATCCGGAGATTGAGCTGCCCCCAGGAGATCTAGCCAACGCTATCGATTCTAATCCTGGACCGGCGGCAGCGGCAGCGATGCTGCCGCAGAAGCGGCTTAAAAAGGGTCTCTTTGGGTCCTATTGGCCCTTAAAGGTTGGTTGAAAAGGGCTACTCTAGGTACGATCCACCGCTCAGGCGGGGCTATCTCCCTGGGTGTGCATGGGCGCGATCGCCTCCTCGGGCTCAACGGCAGCGGCTCGATGGCCGTTGCTCTGGCTGCTGCCAGTCATGGGCGCTGCCCCAGGGCCGTCGCCGGGCCATAGACGCTCTTCTAGGCCCTTCAGCACGACGTAGAGCACTGGCACGAGCAGCAGGCTGAGGACCGTAGAGACGAGCAGGCCCCCAAACACCGTGTAGCCCACTGCCCAGCGGCTGGCGCTGCCCGCCCCGGTGGCGATCAGCAGGGGAAAGAACCCCACCAGCGACGAAATCGCCGTCATAATGATGGGTCGAAACCGCTGCTCGGCCGCGACAGTGGCGGCGGCGGCCAGCCCCAGGCCTTGGCTTCTGGCCTGATTGGCAAATTCCACAATCAGAATGGCGTTTTTGCTGGCTAGGCCAATCAACATCACCATACCCACCTGGGCGTAGACGTTGAGGTCCAGGCCGCGCAGGTACAAGAACACCAGGGCTCCCAGAATCGCCAGCGGCACCGTCAGCAAAATGATCACGGGATCCATGTAGTTTTCGTACTGGGCCGCCAGCACCATAAACACCACCAGTACCCCCAGCCCAAAGATGATGCCGGACATGCCGCCGGAGGCCAGTTCTTCTCGGGCGGTACCCTGCCAATCCATGCCGACGACCGGTAGAGCCGCCTGGGCATGGGCGGCGGTCATGGCCTGAATCAGTTGGCCGGTGCTGGCCCCCGGAGCTGACAGTCCCTCTAGTTTGATCGATCGCAGCAGGTTGAAGTGGTTGATGGTAGACGGGCCGACCACCTCACTGAGGGTGGCAAATTCTCCCATGGGCACCAGGGTACCCTGGCGCGATCGCACATAAAAGGCGGCAATGTCGCTGGGCTGGTTCCGGAAGTTTTCGTCGGCCTGAACGTAGACGCGGTAGTTGCGCCCCCCCGAGGTAAAGTCGTTGACGTAGCGCGATCCCAGGTAGGTGCTGACGGTGGTCAAGGCCTCGTTGAAGTCGACATTCAGAGCTTGGAGGCGATCGCGATCGATATCCACCTTGATCTGGGGCGAACTGGCGGTGAACTGCGTAAACACCCCCCTCGAGGCCGGTGACTGGTTGGCCACCCCCATAATCTGGTTAGCGTTGGCCAAAAACTGATCGATGTTCATCTGGCCCCCGCTGCGATCCTGGAGCTGCATCTCCAGGGCTCCTGTGGGACTAAAGCCCGGCACCGGCGGCGCATTGAAGGCCAGCACCACCGCCTCTTGAATGCTCGAGAGGGCACCATTGACCTTAGGCACCAGCGCCATGGCCGACGACTCGCGGCCGGGGCGCTCTTCCCAGGGGGCCAGGGTGGCGAAAAACACCCCTCGGTTCGGCGACGGCCCATCAAAGCCAAACCCCGACAGCATAAAGGTGCTCGTCACCTCCGGGAACTGAGAAATGAGCGTATCCGCCTGGGCCATCACCGCCTTGGTATATTCCAGGGAAACCCCATCGGGAGCCTGCACAATGCCCAAGAAGTATCCCTGGTCTTCTTCGGGCACAAAGCCCGTGGGCACCAGGCGCAGCATGCCCACCATCATCACCAGGCCCACCGCAAACAAGACCAGCACCCCGTAGCGGAGTCGAATCAAGACCTGCACCAACCGCCGATAGCGCTCGATAATCCATACCAGCCCCGCATTAAAGCGGTTAAAGAACCCGGCCAGGGGGCCACCCCGCCGACTCGGATCCACTGGCTTCAGCAGCAGAGCCGACATCGTCGGCGAAAAACTGAGGGCATTAAAGGTGGATATCAACACCGTAAAGGCGATGGTGAGGGCAAACTGCTGGTAAATTTTGCCGGTGCTGCCGGGGAAAAACGCCACTGGAATAAAGACCGCCATCAGCACCAGGGAGGTGGACACCACCGCGCCCGATAGCTCCTGCATGGCGTCGAGGGCGGCCAGTCGAGGGCGCATGCCCTGCTCAATTTTGGCGGCAATGGCTTCCACAATCACGATCGCATCGTCCACCACCAGGCCCGAGGCCAAAATACAGCCAAACAGCGTCAGGGTATTGATGGAGAAGCCAAACATCAGCAAGAAGGCCATCGCCCCGATCAGCGATACGGGGATGGCGACCGCAGGCACAATGGTGGCCCGCCAGTCTTGCAGGAACAAAAACAGGATCAGCAGCACCAGGGCGATCGCCATCGCCAGGGTGATCATCACTTCCTTGAGGGATACCCGGACAAAATCAGTGGTGTCAAACACCAGCTCAGCCCGGAAGCCAGGGGGAAAGGACTCCCGCAGCTCGGCCATGCGATCGCGCACTCCCTTGGCCACATCTAACGCGTTGCTGCCCGGCAGCTGATACACCAGCAGACCGGCAGCCACTTTGCCCTGGGTTCTGGCATCCACGCTGTAGCTTTGGGCACCGAGCTCCGCCCGCCCGACATCCTGCAGGCGCACCAGGTTGCCGCCACTGCCCACCTTGATCACCAGGTTCTCAAACTCCGTGACCTCCTGCAGGCGACCGGGCAGGAGCACCGTGTACTGGAAAGCCTGGTCGGGGCTACTGGGGGGGCCGCCAATCGATCCGCCCCCTACCTGGATGTTTTGCTCTTGCAGGGCGGTCACCACATCGCTGGGGGTGAGCTGCTGGCTGGCCATGGCGCTGGGGTCGAGCCAAAGCCGCATGGCGTAGCGCCCCGCCCCAAACACCTCGGCGTTGCCCACGCCGTCGATCTGCCGCATCTCGTCGAGGATGAACAAATCGGCGTAGTTATTTAAAAACAGACCGTCGTAGCGATCGTCGTCGGAAAAAAATCGGTACACCAGCAAAATACTGGGGGACTGGGCTGACACCGTTACCCCGAGCTGACTCACCTGGGGGGGCAGCAGCGGATCGGCCCGAGAGACCCGATTTTGCACGTTGACCTGGGCAATGTCGCGATCGCGACCGGAGTCAAACACCACATTAATGGTGCTTTGGCCCGTATTGGTGCTGCTGGAGGTGATAAATTCCATCCCCTCCACACCGTTGATTTCGCGCTCTAGTACCTCCGTGACGGTACTCTCTACGGTTTCGGCATCGGCCCCATTGTAGTTAGACGCCACCTGAATCTGGAGCGGGGCAATTTCAGGCAGTTGCTCAATGGGCAACAGCGGAATCGCGATCGCCCCGCCCAGGATAATCAGCAGGCTGCACACCGTGGTGAGTACCGGGCGGCGAATGAAGTTACCGGCAATAGAGAAGAGTGCCATGGGTGTGATACCGAAGCTGGGGGGCGAAGGTCAAGTAGAGGGTACAGCGTCCTTGGCGGCAGGCCGCCCAGAATAACAATCAAGAGCGATCTAGAGCGGTAGAGCCGATGCCTGGGCTTCCGGCGCAATGGGGGCCATATCGCGCAACTGGAGAATGTTAGTGACCACCACCTCATCCCCGGCCTTGAGACCTTCTATCACCTGGTAGTTATTGCCCTGCAACTGACCCAGCTGCACCGGGCGCTGGGCCGCTACCCGTAGGGTTTTACCATTCTCCTGGGGCTGGTCGGTGGCTACAAACACAAAGGTTTGCCCGGCAATGCGAGATACCGCCACGGTCGGCACCAGCAGGGCCGTGTTGGTGCTCCAGATCAGCCGAGCGCGTACAAACTGCCCGTCTCGCAGGGTGCCCGTCTCGTTGGGAAAGCGGGCCTTGACCAAGATGGCCTGCCCGGCCTCGGTCACCTCAGGGGAAATAAAACTCAGACTGCCGGTGGCTAGGGGCTCGTTGGTGTCGGGGTTCAGCAACTCCACCGGTAGACCGAGACGAAGCTGGCTGGCCTGGGTGGTCGGTACCTGAATGCGCAAAAATAATTCGCTGTTTTGGGTAATGGTGGCCAGAACTTGCCGCTCCTGTACCGCGTCGCCCACCTTCAGCGAAACGTCGCCCAGGCGGCCTGTAACTGGAGCCACCACCTGTCTAAAGCCCAAATTTGCCTGGCTGACGTTGACCTGGGCCTGGGCTTGGTCAAAGGTAGAGGTGGCCTGCTGGAGCTGGGCCTGGGCAGTGCGCACGGTCTCTTCGGCCTGGCGCTGGGCCGCCCTGGAGACATCAAGCTGATTTTGGGCGTTGTCTAAATCTTGCTGACTCAGGGCACCGGCCGCCACCAGCCTCTGGGCCCGTTGCAATTCAACCGTGGCTAGTTCTACATCGGCCTGGGTGCGAGTAACTTGGGCCTCAGCGGCCTGGATCTGAGCCTGGGCGGCATCGCGGCCAAAGCGAGCGGCCTGGGCTCCGGCCTGGGCCGCGGACACCTCGGCCTGCACCTGAGTGGGGCTTAATTGCACTACAGGCTGGCCCTTGGTGATAGCGCTACCAGAGCTGACGTAGATCTGAGTGACTCGGCCTGCCACCTCGGGCCTCAGTTCGATGCGCTGTTCGGCCTGCAGGGCCCCGACAAAGTCGGAGCTTTCTTCAAAGGTGCCGGGCTGAAGCTCTTGCACCCGTACCGATACGGCCTGGGGTGCCATAGCTCCGGGGGGGGCCGGTCGACTACAGGCTACTACGGCCAGCGATAGGGTAAGGGCAGCCCCTAAAGCCTGCTTAACGGGGTAAATCCTGACTGATGGCATAGGAAAGCTAGGGGTTGAGCGCGAACTTAGGCGGTTGCCATTCCTATGGTACGGCAGCGAGACCTAGAAACACGGTAAAGCCTCGGTGGGTTATCAGAGGTAGCAGAGGCACCTAGTCAGGCCCATATTGGCTCCAGGCTGTTCTGCTTTTTTGTGGCGACTTCTAGACACCCTCTTCAATAGATATATTCAATTTTACGTATTCAGAGTATTTATCTAAAAAAAATCTGTGTAAAGGTCGGCGAACCTGGCCAAGGGAGTCTTGTCTAAGGGGTTCAGGGGCTCAAGGCCAATTAAAGGTGTCTGTCGGCTTTTGGTGGCCATTGGCGGCTCGCTGGCCTAGGGGGTTAGGGTTGTGTCGTGCTGGCCCTGTAAGGCTAGAGCGGTTTGCCAGCTCTGGCGAGTTTCACCTTTGTTTGACCGAGAGGAGAACCCTTGAACCTTAATGTTAACCTTAGCCTTCGCTCCTTTACCCTGCATGCTCTTCAACGGGAGTGGTGGTCTAACCCCAAGGCCGATATTTTGGCCGGGGCCGTGGTGGGGCTGGCGCTGATCCCGGAAGCGATCGCGTTTTCGATCATCGCCGGGGTCGATCCTAAGGTGGGGCTCTATACCTCGTTTATCATCGCTGTCACCACGGCCTTTTTGGGCGGTCGACCGGGGTCGATTTCAGCGGCCACCGGAGCTATGGCTCTGCTGATGATTGATCTGGTGAAAGATCACGGCCTCCAGTATTTGCTGGTGGCCACCTTAATGACCGGCATTTTTCAGGTCATCTTTGGGGTGTTGAGGCTGGGTCGCCAGATGCGCTACGTGCCCCGAGCGGTGATGGTGGGCTACATCAACGCCCTGGCGGTGCTGATCTTTTTGGCTCAGTTGCCTCAGCTCATCCAGGTGCCCCCCATGGTGTACGTGATGGTTGTCCTTTCGCTGGCGATTATCTACCTGTTGCCCCGCGTGACTAAGGCCGTGCCTTCGCCCCTGGTGGCGCTGTTTGTGATGACCGTGGCGGCGATCGCCCTGGACATTGAGGTACCCACCGTGGGCGACATGGGCGAACTGCCCACCACGCTACCGATCTTTGCGCTACCCCAGGTGCCCTTTACCCTCGAGACCCTGCGCATTGTGCTGCCCTACTCGTTGACCATGGCGGTGGTGGGGCTGTTGGCTTCATTTTTGACCGCTGCCCTGGTGGATGAGCTGACCGATACCCCCAGCGACAAAAATCAGGAAGCCAAAGGCCAGGGCATGGCCAACATTATCACCAGCTTTTTTGGCGGCATGGCGGGCTGCGGCATGATTGGCCAATCGGTCATCAACGTGCAGTCGGGGGGGCGAGGGCGACTATCGACCCTCTGCGCCGGAATCTTTTTGCTGATTGCCATTCTGGCCCTGAGCGGCTGGTTGCGCCAGATGCCCATGGCGGCCTTGGTGGCGGTCATGATCATGGTCTCCATCAGCACCTTTCGGTGGTCGTCGTTTCGAGATGTGGCCCGCATTCCCCGCAGCGAAACGGCGGTGATGCTGACGACTATGCTGGTGACGATTGCGACCCGCAACTTTGCCCTGGGGGTGGCCACAGGCATTGTGATGAGTACGGTGTTTTTTACCCGCAAAATTGCCCGACTGGTAGTGGTTGACCAGGTGCTAAAAGACAATGGCAGCCACTGTTTCTACAGTGTATCGGGGCAGATTTTCTTCGTGTCCATCGAAGCATTTGTAGAGGCCTTCGATTTTGATAAATTTGTCGATCGCGTCACCATTGATCTCACCCATGCTCACCTTTGGGATCAGGGAGCGGTGGCGGCCCTAGACAAAATTGTGCATCGGTTTCGACGCGTTGGTACCGAGGTGGAGGTGATTGGCCTGAACGTAGCCAGTGCCACCCTGGTCAAAAAACTAGCCGTTCACAGCCAACCGACTCAAACGCCAGGGTGACGCCAGCGTCATTATCCGCCTAGAGCATGTTCAGTTGGCGCTGAAAGTCCTCCCAGCATATCGGAGGGCTAAAGTCGTTTGTCCAAAGGCAAGTCCCTAAGCTAAGGCATCGTTTCACCGTGGACGAGCAACTGCTCGATCGCCGTGAGCCGGTACTGCCACGATTGCAGGCGGTAATCACCGTTGGTGGTAGTGATCAGAACTCTCTGGTTCAGCGGAGCGCGTACTTCGGCCAGCCCTGCTTTAGCCGCCTCTAGGTTTCGCAGTGAGGGGGTTTGGGCTAGGGTGTCTAGCTCGCGACCTAGGTGATTGACCGCATCGACCCAGGGCACGAGGGTGTCGCGCTCCATCCACAGACGATCCTGGGTGAGGAGCCAGTGCCACTCGCGCTGGAGTGCTGCGTAGCGACTCAAGGCCATGGCATAGGAGGTTGTGGGGCCGGGGCTACTCCCCTGGGTCTGGGCCAGCAGGGTTGATAGCTCAGTATTCAAATCGGCGGCGGCAAACAGGGCATAGCCGGGGGTGGGCAGATCGCGGCTGGCCTGCATTTGGTCGAGGGTCGCGGCGGTTGACAAGTTCAGCACCCGAATTCCCGGAATCACCAGGGCTGGCCCTAAGGATTCATCCACTAGCCAGGGCGAGACGAGGCGCTCAAACTGGCTGGTATCGGCGGCATAGCTCATCAACACAATCCAGTCTAGGTAGTCGGCCCTGGCCCAGGTGCCCCAGTCTTGCTGGATGCGCTGAAGACGTTCGGCCTCGGGGTTGGCAAATACTGCCGCCGACAGAACCAGGTCGGGGCGCTGTCGCCGCAGGATACTGGAAAGGGTTTCCACAAACGAGGTCACCTGCTGCACCCGAAATTCTGTCCAGCGATCCCACAGCACCCGCTGCTGGATCTGCTGGTTGCGATCGAGCGCGCTGTCGGGACGGGGGCTCAGGGTGATGGGGTCTACCCCGGTCATGCTTTGAAACCGCCAGCGGGCCACTTCGCCGTAGCCGTAGGTGCGGTTGGCCCCTGGGTTTTGAAAGGGATAGCGAATGTAGTCGAGCTGTAGACCATCGACATCGTACTCGGTGACGATCTCGGTCATCAACCGGGTCAGGTAGCTGCGCACCTCGGGGTTGGCGGGGTCTAAAAAGGGCTTGTCTTGCCCCTGGGGAATGAGGTTGCCGCTGTTGTCGTAGCCAGCCCAGTTAGGGTGTCGGGTCAGCAGAGGGCCGGGGTAGTCTGCGGGCAGGTTGAGCAGGCGATTGTGGCGCTGGTTGCCCGCGGCAAAGACCCAGACCCAGGCGTGCAGGGTCATGCCTCGGGCGTGGGCCAGCTCTACGGCGGCGGCCAATGGATCCCACCTGCGGGTGAGGGGATTTTGCTCAGGGGCCACCTGGCTGGGGTAGATGGTGTAGCCAGCGTTAACCGTTTCAAAGAAAACGGTGTTGATGCCAGCGGCGGCCAGTTGGTCAAACACCTGGCTCAGCCCCTCGGGCGATCGCGCCCTGACAATGGTGCCGCGATCGAGCCACACCGCGCGAATTTCGCCCTGGTTAACGGGGCGCTCGGTGGGAAAGTTATCCCACAGGGCCGCCCGCGCTGCCAGCCAGCGATCGCGCAGGTCGCTCTGATTCCCGGCGGCCAACAGCTCATCCCACTCGTCTAAAAGCTGTTGGGCCTCGGCTAAAGCTGGGTGGAGCGCTTGGTTCTGCCCACCGGCCACGTTGACGGTGTCTGCGGCCGCTGTCAGCACGGGTTGTTGCTCAGGCAGAGTGAGCACCGTGGGCATATCCAGGGCATTGGCCATAATGAGCGCGCTTTCAAAGCGGCCAATCAGGTTTTCGAGCTCCTGCTCCATGGCCAAAAACACCACCGGGCTCGGGGGCCGACCGGTGGGTGATAGTTCAATGACCGCTGGGGCAATCTGCTCGGCCGGGTCGCCCGCCGCTGGATTGATCGGGTCAGCCGGTAGCGAGTCTCGGCTAGTGGGCTGAGGCAGCGTGGGGCGCTGGGAGGGCGGCAAGGGCGGCACCGTAGGCAGTGATTGGGGTCGCCGACCGGGTCTCGTTGGTACAGGGCTTTCTGGGTCTGCCAGCGGCAGGGTTGGGGCCAGGGCGTCTGGCCCCAGCGCCTCAGTCTCGTTGGACGGGGCAACCCCTGATTCTAGGGGTTCCTGGGCCAAGGCTGAGAGCGGTGACAGCCCACCGATTAAGCTCGCGATCGCCGCGATCAAAAGACCTCTACCCAACGTCTGCATCACAATGCCCTACTTCCATCCCACGGCGCTAATTGTGGCACAGGCCCGCCCATTCGGCGCTGGGCCGAGCATGGGTGCTTGGGCGGGTTTCTGTAACCAGGATCGAGATTAGGCCTCATACCATCTCTTTAGTAAGCCCATGGCGATGGTGAGCTCACCGTAAACGAGGAACCCGCTCTCACTCGACTGCTCCTAAAAGGGGACCCCAGTGAACAGTTTTGACCCCTACGCCCTACTTACCATGGAACCTACGTAAGAGGACTCACCATGACTATTTCCCCCATTACCGAAAAGCTCTTGGCGGCCAAAAAAGCCGCTGGCCTCAGCTTTGCCGACCTCGAAGCCAAAATCGGCTGTGACGAGGTGTGGATCGCCTCCGTCTTCTACCGCCAGGCCAGTGCCTCGGTCGAAGAAGCCACCAAAATCATCGAAGCTCTCGGTGCCGACTCATTCCTGATCGACGCGCTGACCGATTTCCCCGTCAAAGGTGGCCTCGACCCCGTCATCCCCACTGACCCGCTGATCTACCGCTTCTACGAGATCATGCAGGTCTACGGTATGCCCATGAAAGCCGTCATCCACGAAAAATTTGGCGACGGCATTATGAGCGCCATCGACTTCACCCTGGATATAGAAAAGGAAGAAGACCCCAAGGGCGATCGCGTCAAGGTGATCATGAACGGCAAATTTCTGCCCTACAAAAAGTGGTAGCCCCCAGTCTACCTTTTGCTCATCAGCACCACGGACGATCGCGGCTCTATCGGGTACAGGTGGCTCTCAAACAACGGGGCCTCGTTTGGGTAGCAAAAATCTCGGGGAGGCTCTACAGCCGTATCGACAATGCGGTACCAACGTTCGTGGGGGCCGAGATCAGGGAGCTCGAAGATCAGGGGCTCCCAGTAGGCATTGAACATGATGTGGAGTTGCTCCTTGGCTTCGGGGTGGCACAGGGTGAAGGCCAGGGTATGGGATTGCTCTGACCAGTCGGGCTGGTCCAGGCAGGTTCCATGCCAAATCAGGTGGGGTTCATGGTGCCAGGTCGTCGTCACCCGCAGCAGGTGCTCTAGGCGAAACACATGGAGATTTTGAATGAAGTGAATCAGCCCCTGGGTAAACCGCAGCAGCGAGGCTTCCCTTTCCACGTCATGCCAGTTGAACCAGCTGATTTCGTTGTCTTGGCAGTAGGCGTTGTTGTTACCCCGCTGGGTGCGGCGGATCTCGTCGCCCATCAGCAGCATGGGGGTGCCCTGAGCCATAAATAGCAGGGTGAGGAAGTTTTTAATCTGCCGATCGCGCAGGTGCTCGATCTCCGGTGGAGCGGCCGGGCCTTCCACACCGCAGTTCCAGCTGTGGTTGGCGTCGGTGCCGTCGCGGTTAAATTCGTGATTGGCTTCGTTGTACTTTTGGTTGTAGGTGGTCAGGTCGTTGAGGGTAAAGCCGTCGTGGCAGGTGACAAAGTGAATACTGCGGTTGGGCTCACGATTGGGCTTTTGGTAGATGTCGGGACTGCCTAAAAGGCGAGCGGCCAGATCGGGCACGACCCCAGCGTCACCTTTGACAAACTGGCGCACATGGTCACGGTAAGGGCCATTCCATTCCGCGAAGCGATCGCCAATAAATGTGCCCACCTGGTACAGCCCGGCGGCGTCCCACGCTTCCGCAATAATTTTGGTACCGGCCAAAATCGGGTCAGACTCGATGCTCCAGAGAATGGGTGGGTCTTCCAGGGGTTTGCCGGTCATATCCCGCGACATCACCGAGGCCAGGTCAAAGCGAAAACCATCCACATGCATCTCAGAGACCCAGTAGCGCAGGCTATCGAGAATCAGCCGCCCGACCACCGCGTGATTGGGCGACAGGGTGTTGCCGCAGCCGCTGTAGTTGGAGTAGTAGAACGGATTGGCTTCAAGCAGGTAGTAGGTTTCGTTGTCGATGCCCTTAAAGCTCAGGGTCGGGCCTTCGTGGTTACCCTCGGCGGAGTGGTTAAACACCACGTCGAGAATGACCTCAATGCCCGCCCTATGCAGAGCCTTAACCATGTCGCGAAACTCGTTCACGGGCCCCAGGGGGTCTTTGCAGGAGCTGTAGGCCCGGTGGGGGGCGAAAAAGCCCAGGGTGCTGTAGCCCCAGTAGTTCTCCAGGCCGGGTCGGACGTCTTGGGCGTCAAACTGGTGAATGGGCAGCAGTTCGACGGCGGTAATGCCCAGCGCTTGCAGGTAGGGAATTTTCTCGATCAGGCCCGCAAAGGTGCCCCGCTGCGCCTCCGGCAGCCCAGAGGAGGCGCAGCGGGTAAATCCCCCCACGTGCATTTCGTAGATGATGCTGCTGGCGTAGGGAATGGTGAGGGGGCGATCGCCCTGCCAGTTGTAGTTGCGGGTATCGACGACCACGCCCTTGAGGGCGGTGGCGCAGTTGTCGCCGGGGCCAATGGCGGCAGCGCGATCGTAGACATCGTCACCGACCACGGCGCGGGCGTAGGGGTCGAGCAGTACCTTGGTGGCGTCAAACCGGTGGCCTTGGGCCGGGTCAAAGGGCCCATGGACGCGGTAGGCGTAGATCTGCCCAGCCTTGAGGCCCGGCACAAAGACGTGCCAGTAGTAGAAAGTCCGATTCCACTTGGGATTGAAGGTGATGACCCGGCTGGGTTGGGTCAGGTCGCTGGCCTCAAACAACAGCAGGTCGAGGCCGGTGGCGGGTTTGGAGTACAGACAAAAGTTGACCCCTACGGCGTAGACGGTGGCCCCCAGGGGATAGCTTTGGCCCGGTAAAACTTTGGCGCTCATAGTAACACTACTCAAACCAGGGCTGAGCCCGATTGTCGCTGGGCTGAAAGCAATGCCTAACCCTACCACCGCAGGCGGTTTCCCCCCGTAGCCTGAAGACTAAATTAAGACTGTGAGGTCCAGAGCCCTGGCCTGGATCAGGGAGCGAGGGAGCGAGAGTAGCCGTTTCGGCTAAGAATACGCCTACAATCAATTTAACGAATAGTAAAGGCCCACCCGGTTTTGCCCATGACCCTAGCTGAGCCCAACCCAGGACGACCCAACTCGGGACTTGCTATACGCTACCCACGGCGATCGCTGAAGCGGGCCGAACGGGCCTTTCGCTGCTCCCCCTTTCGGTTAGAGTTGCTGGGTGATATGCGATCGCACAGTATTGCCATTCGTCAGGTGTGTGGCCAGGGGGGGCTCAAAAGTGGCTATAGCCGCCGAGCGCTGGCCGAACTCCAGGCCGAAAACGAAATGATGTGGCTGATTGCCCTAGGCATGCTGCGCCGTGAAGTTGATGGCCAGGGGCTCACCGATAGTTTTCGCCTTACCCCCATGGGTCGCCAGGTCTGGCAAGCCCTGTACGCGCTCAGCCCAGCCCAGTACCGCCCCACCCTAGTTGATCATCTTTATAATACGTGGTGCCGATGGGTGCGATTGCCAAGCTGGTGGCAAGGCTAGGGTTGGCAGTCTAGGGTTGGCATTGTATTGTCCTGATGGGTTGTGTTGTTCCTGAAGAATCTGCATAGGGAGTGGCTGGAGGCTTGGCAATCGGCCAAACTTTAGCCCTATCGTCGAGCTCATTCAACTTTGGAGACGCTCCATGAGAGCAATCATGGTAGTGGGAACAGCCTCCCACGTGGGTAAATCACTGATTACCACGGCCCTTTGTCGCATCATCAGCCGCCGGGGCTGGCGAGTCGCCCCCTTTAAGGGGCAAAACATGGCCCTCAATTCCTACGTCACCGCTACCGGCGGCGAGATGGGCTATGCCCAGGCGGTCCAGGCCTGGGCCGCTGGGGTAGCTCCCCAGGTCGAAATGAACCCCATCCTGCTCAAGCCCCAGGGCGACATGACCTCCCAGGTCATTCTCAAGGGCCGGGCCGTAGGACGCACCACCTCAGCCCAGTACTACGAAAACTTCTTCGACCAGGGCTGGCAGGCCATTCAAGAGAGCCTGACTCGGCTCAGCCAAGACTATGATTTCTTAGTTTGCGAAGGGGCTGGTAGCCCGGTGGAGGTTAACCTCAAACACCGCGACCTCACCAATATGAGGGTGGCCAAACACCTCAATGCCCCCACGGTCTTGGTGGCCGACATCGATCGCGGCGGTGTATTTGCTCACATCATTGGCACCCTGGAGCTGATGGAGCCTGACGAGCGAGCCCTAGTCAAAGGCATCATCATTAACAAGTTTCGGGGGCAACGGGAGGTGCTCGACCCCGGCCTCACCTGGATCAAGGAGCGCACCGGCATTCCGGTACTGGGCGTCGTGCCCTGGATGGAAAATGCCCTGCCGGCCGAAGACTCCCTCAGCCTGCTCGATCGCACCCCCGGCAGCAAAAAACAGGCCGACATTACGATCGCGGTGATTCGCCTGCCCCGCATTTCTAACTTCACCGACTTTGACCCCCTGGAGGCCGAGCCCAATGTGCGGGTAGTCTACCTCAGCCCCAAGGAAAAGCTCAGCTACCCCGATGCGGTGATTATCCCCGGTACCAAAACCACCATCGCCGATCTGCTGATTTTGCAGCGCAGCGGCATGGCCGAGGAGATTCAAAACTACGTGGCGTCCGGCGGTACCGTGATGGGTGTCTGCGGCGGGTTTCAAATGATGGGGCAGTTTCTGGCTGACCCCGAGGGCATCGAAGGCCACGAGGGGCGTTTCCCAGGTCTCGACCTGTTCCCCCTGCGGACGGTGATTACCCAGCAAAAAATCGCTCGCCAGCGCACGGTCAGTTCTCGCTTTCCCCAGGCGGGGCTACCGGTGTCGGGCTACGAACTGCACCAGGGCCGTACCCAGTTGATTCTCTCCGAAGGCGAAGATCAGAGCGGCACCAAATTCGAGTTTTTATTCGAAGACCGCAGCCTAGGCGTTGTCGACAGCACCCAGTCGCTGTGGGGTACCTACCTCCACGGCATTTTTGACAATGGCCCCTGGCGGCGGGCCTGGCTCAACCGCCTGCGCCAGCAGCGGGGCCTGGGGTCGCTACCCACGGGCATTCCCAACTATCGCGAGCAGCGAGAGGTCCTGCTGAATGAACTGGCTGAGTCGGTCGGCGAGCATCTAGATCTAACGCCGCTGCTAGGGTAGATCGTGGGTTTTGAGGTATGCGGGGCAGACGGCGTGGGATATTCTGACTACGGGCGTTCAGCTATTTCCGGTATCCCATGACCGCATCTCCGCGTACTACGGCTGGTAAACCCTGGCCCTTCAGGTTTACTCTTCCCCAAAGAGTCATTCCCTACTTGTTTTTGCTGCCCGCCCTGGCGGCGCTGTGGATTTCGGTGTTCTGGCCTGCCCTAAGAGCCTTCTATCTCAGCTTTACCACCTTTGGGGTTGACCTGACAGCGCCCCCCACTTGGGTGGGCGGGGCCAATGTGCAGCGGCTGATGGGCGACGAAATTTTTTGGCAGACGGTGCGCAATACCCTGGTGTACCTGGTGGGGGTCGTGCCGATTCTGACCTTTGCACCGCTGGGACTGGCCATCTTAGTGAACCGGCAGCTGCGGGGCATGCACTGGCTGCGGGTGGCCTACTACTCGCCCGTGGTGGTGTCGATGGTGGTGGCGGGCATTGCCTGGCGCTGGCTCTACGCCGAGACGGGGCTGTTTAACCAGGTGTTAAAGGCCCTAGGCCTCACCGAAAACGGGATTCCCTGGCTGACTAGCCCGGCCCTGGCCCTGGTTAGCGTCATGGTCGTGACGGTGTGGAAAGGGTTGGGCTACTACATGGTGATTTACCTGGCGGGGCTCCAGAGCATTCCCCAGGACCTATACGAGGCGGCGGCGCTGGATGGTTCCGACGGCTGGCATCGCCACTGGGATATTACCCTGCCGTTGATGCGACCCTACCTGGTGCTGGTCAGCGTGATTGCTGCGATCGCGGCTACCAAAGTCTTTGAAGAAGTCTATATCATGACCCAGGGCGGCCCTCGCCACAGCTCTAAAACCGTGGTCTACTACATTTACGAGCAGGCCTTTCAAAAGCTCGAAATTAGCTATGCCTGCACCATTGGCCTGGCGCTATTTTTGGTGATTTTAGCCCTGTCTGCCCTGCGCCTAGCGGTTAACGACAGCACTGGCCCCATCGCCTAGATTCTCGGCGATAGGGGTGGCGGCTAAACTTGGCAGCGACCCGGCTCAGGATCGCGACACCCACCGTGACCTCCAACCTGACGCCGAGCCTCGCGCTCAGCCAAAATTGTCTTGAGGCTAGGTCGCCCGGTGACGGCTAAGCGCCAGTCAGCCCAAACCCCGTAGGCCCAGTCGACTAGGGCACCGATCATCGGCCAGCCCGTGGGGGCGTAGATCCAGCCGATGCCCAGGGCCGCATAAACCTGGCGAAATACGGCTACGTTTTTGACGACCGTGCCGTCGGGCAGCACCGCGTGGATCCGGCCCATGGCCGTGGCAAAGTCCACGCCCCCGTTCTCGTCTGGTGAATAGTTAGCGTCAGCAATGTCGGTAAAGGCCACCAGGCCGCGCCCGTTGTCTTTTGTTCTCAGAAAATTGACTTCCCGTAGACACAGGGGACAGTCGCCATCGTAGAGGAGCTTAATTTTCCAGGTGGTGGTTATGGCAGCGGGAGAAGCGGCGGCGGTCGTCATAGGAACCTAACGGCAAGGGCAGGATGGGAGCCCAAAATACTCCTATACATATCTTAAGGAATAGGCTTCTATCTGGCCCGGCTGTTTGAACAGGGCATTCTCTGGTGCCATTAACCGCCTGGCTACGAGACCCATGCGAGGCAGGTCAAACAATCGGGGCTGGCCCAACTCACCGACCCATCGACTCAACTGCCTACCCATTCAACCCAGGGCAGACAGACGGGTCTGCCCCTACTACAGCACCCGAGCTTTGATCAACGTACCGGGCAAGGTCAATAGCTTACGTAGTGAGGGCACGTAGGCGCGCTGGGTAAAGACGTCGTAGCCGTTTTTCTCAATCACATCCAAAATTTGACGGTAGAGGGCCAGGGCCGTCCACACTGGCCAGCGGGCATCTTCACTCAGCAG
>JAIXUR010000237.1 GCA_027483425.1 Cyanobacteriota bacterium
GCGATCGCATCAACGAGTTCCGCTTTACGGGTCGGCTTCGTTTGAATCGGCAGTAACTGGAGCATCTTTTTGAGGTCATCCGCTGTGCGGATGTTCAAGCCTTCTGCGACGGTTCTGATGGAGAGTGGGTTAGCGGTTGCCATAGTGATGTGGAGACTAGATAACGCCGCGTGCTTCGGGAAGGTTACCCCATGATAAAACCTGCTCCGTTCAAAAGCGGCGATTCAAAGCGGCGATTCAGTCGTTGCCAAAGCCCAGGTCACCGACCCTGACTTTGGCGTTGATATTGGCGGCTGGCAGGGCCACATCTCCGAGATTCAAGGGGCGCACAGCTGTGTGCCCCTACCGGGTAATTTGTCCACTCTAAAAATCGACGCCGCGTTTGAGGTCAACGCCTTTCTCGGCATAGTGCTTGTGGTTAAACACCTCGGAGTGGGTGCTGGCCAGCTCAAAGTAGGCGGGGCGGTTCTTACAGCGCCCGGTGATGATCACCTCCGTACCTCGGGGCTTGCGCAGTAGCGCCTGCACAATCGGCTCCTCGGGCAAAAGCTCCAGATCGACGGTGGGGTTGAGCTCATCGAGAATGATGGTTTTGTAGAGCCCCGAGGCGATCGCCGTTCGCGCGATCTCCCAGCCCCGCTCCGCTTCGACATAGTCAATGGTTTGCTGTTGCCCCCGCCAGACGATCGCATCGCGGCCACAGCGCTGGTGGTCGACCAGGTTGGGGTAGATCTTGCGCAGGGCCGCGATCGCCGCATCTTCGGTATAGCCATTGCCCCCCTTCAGCCACTGGATAATCAGCACCCGGTGGGAGAAATCCTGGCTGATGCCTCGGCCAATGGCCTGGAGCGCCTTGCCCAGGGCACTGGTCGACTTGCCCTTGCCCGAGCCGGTGTAGATCTCGATACCTTCGATGCCTTCAATGCCCTCGGCCCTGGGCTGGGGCTTCATCTCGGAGTGGAGATCCGCCACGTCCAGCAGGGGCTGGGGGGCACCGCGCCCGGTGGCGATAATCTCGAGATGGTCGGGCTTGTTGCGCAGGGTTTTAGCTACCTCATCCACATCCAGCAGGCCCAGGTCGAGCACCGGGTTGATCTCGTCGAGCACCACGACAGAATAGAGCCCCGAGGCGATCGCCCCCTTGGCCACATCCCAACCCCGCTGGGCCTCCTGCTGGTCGAACTTGGTGATCTCGTCCTGGCCAAAGAACTCGGCCCGGCCAGTGCGAACCTGGTCAATCAGGTGGGGAAAGCCGCGCTGGAGAGCTTCGATGGCGGCGTCCTCATCGTAGGTGCGGCCCGGCCCCTTGAGAAATCGCAGCAGCAGCACCCGGCTCTCTAAAAAATTCTGAATGCCCATCCCAATGGAGCGCAGCACCACCCCCAGGGCCACCTGGGACTTGCCCTTGCCCTCACCGTCGTAGACATGAATTTGCCCCGTGAGTCGCTCGTTGCCCTGCTGGGCTGTGCGAATGCCGATGCCGGTTCTAACCATGGATGTTGTGTGCTGCGCTTTTGGATTGGAGGGTGGAAGGGTTGAGTTGGAAGGGTTGAGTTAGAGTTTTGTGTTTTTAGGGCCGGTACCACCCTAAAATCTTAACGAAAGCCGGGCCAAGGTTATACCCTTGAGAGTGCACCGGAGAACCTTTCCCCAGGGTAGGTGTTTACGACCCACCCCAGCGACCATGCCAATTACCAACCTACTGTCAGAATTGGGCATTATGCCGCTGCGGGCCATCGTCTTCCAGAGCCTGCTGCTGATGGTGGCCATTGTGCTGGAGGCCATGGTGCTGCGCCAGCAGCTACGCCTCGGCTATCGCCCTAGTATGCAGTATGCCGCCACCCTCAACCTGCTGGCCACCAGCCTGGGCTGGATGGCCTTTTTGGCGATCGAAGCGATGCTGCCCCTGCCCTTGCGCAGCCAGATCATTAGCTACGTGTTGTTTAACCGGTTCTACGCCAACAGCTGGCGGGAGATGCTGCCGGTGGCGGTGGTGCTAGCGGCGATCGCCGCCTTTTTTGCCACCTACTGGATCAAGCTCCAGGGCCTGACGTGGCTGCTCAAGCTGCTGGGCCAGGCCCCCGCAGAGGCCCCCCCCATCCCCCTAGAGAAGGACCGCAGCCAGATCTATGATCGGGCCCGGCGCGGGCAGATTGCCGCCCTGCCAGGGATGGGCCCTCAGGGGCCATCGCCCCGTGCCCTGGCCGTGCTCCAGGCTAATGCGGCCAGCTTTACCGCTATTTTGGTCGTGCTCTTGGTGGTTAACCAGGTCGGGGTGCTGGGATGGTAGGATTTTTCCGCCAAATTTTGACTGATCTGGGCAATCTGCTGCGGCCCCCGCGCTACTTTGCCTGGCAGACCGTCATTTACATGAGCCTGTTTTCGTGGCTGATGTCGATGCTGGCTCGGGCGGTATTCGCCACCCCGTTTACCATAGGGCTACTGGCCACGATCAGCTGGATCTGTCTGGCCATTGGGGTGGGGTGGGCGCTAGAGACCAACAAAATTCGTCCCTTTGGCATTTCGATTGCCCCCTGGGTCTCGGGGGCCATTCTCTGCCTGTTCCTGTTTGGCTCCTGGGGCGGGCGGTGGCTACAACCCGCCCTGGTGGCCTGGCCGCTGATGTCCTTTGCCATGGTGGCCATCCCCACCCTGGTAAGTTGGGATCTCAGCCGCAAGTCGCCATCGCCAGTGGTGCGCCAACAGTTGGCCCTGTTGTTTTGCCTCAGCCTGCTGTTTAGCAGCTGGTTTCAGTTTTACTTTCGCATACAAAGTTGGGTGCGAGACTACCCTAGCCTGGTGGCCGATAGCGTCGACAACAGCGCCTTTGTCTATCGCATACCGGGGCAGGCGATCGCCCTGCCTGCGGGGGTCAACCACCTGACCGTGGCCGAAGCCATGCTCCAGGAGCAGGTCAATGGCAAACCCTGGCCCTCGGTGGAGCGGTGGCTGCTGAACGAAGAGGGGCAACGCCAGGCGCTTCAGCGGCAGGTTCAAGCCGAGATGGGCCAGCACCCCTCCCTAGAAGATGCCCTGTGGCGTCTTGACCTACAGCCCTTGACCAATGGCCTCGGCTACACCCTCAAGCTGTGGGCCATTTGGACGGGGCCCGCCGCTACCCAGGGGGGCTACTACCTGGAAAAGACTTGCCAACTCATGCCCGTCAACCAGAATGTGATTACCCAGACCGAAGACACGGGTGCCCCACCGGGCTATACCACCACCCAGTGGGCCAGTCTCACCTGCAACCTAGAAACCCCGCGCCAGGCTGGGAACCCTAGAGCGATGTACGGGAGCAGCTAGGCGTGAGGCCAGTGACATGAGGCAAATGGCGTGAGGCGAATAACGGAGAGACAACCCATGGTGCTATCTCGGGTCGGGGTGATTGCCCGCACGGTGTTTTTGGAGGTGATCCGCGATCGCATCCTGTATTTGGTGGCCCTGTTTGCCCTGCTGATGGTGATGGCGGCGGTGCTGCTGCCCGAGGTGGCCGCCGGGGCTGAAGACAAGATTCTGCTGGACTTGGGGCTGGCCGGCATTCACCTGCTGAGCGTGATCGTGGCCGTGTTTGTGGGCACCGGCCTGATCAACAAGGAAATTGAAAAGCGCACGGTGCTGGTGCTGATCGCCAAGCCGGTCAGCCGTGCCGCCTTTATCGTCGGCAAGCACCTGGGGCTAACGGCGGTGCTGGCGGTGCTGATTGCGGCCCTGGGGGTGATTTTCATGGCGGTGCTAGCGGCGAATGGCGTGGCCTTTCCCGTTGGCAGCGTAGGGCTGGCGCTGGTGTTTATGGTGCTCGAGGCCGCTCTCCTGGTGGCGGTGGCCATCGTCTTTGGCGTCTTCACCAGCTCGCTGCTGGCCACGCTGCTCACCTTTGCGGTCTACCTGATGGGCCATCTGAGCCAAGATATCGTCGCCTTTGGCAAGCTCAGCGACAATCCTGGCGTGCAGCGCCTCACCAACACCCTCTACCTGGTGCTCCCCGACCTGGAGCGCCTGAACCTTCGCAACGAGGCCGTCTACGGTATGGGTCTGCTGCCCACCGCCCCAGAGTTGTGGGGCCACGGCCTCTACGGGCTGCTGTACACGGCGCTGCTGCTGACGGTGGCGATCGCCATTTTTTCCCGTCGCCAGTTCTAGGGCATCGGTAACGCTATAGATCTCAACGACCGGCCCCTAACGGATTACTCCGTTAGGGGCCGGTCATTGAGATCCATAGC
>JAIXUR010000473.1 GCA_027483425.1 Cyanobacteriota bacterium
GCTGCTGGTAGGGTTTAGCCCTGGCCGTAGGTCAGGCTCGACCTGGGGTTACGATTGCCGCCACGGGGTCATCTGTAGCTGTAACAATTGCAGCTGGAGGAGCTACACTTGAACGTTGCTTACCTTTTGGCTGTCCGCTAGGCCGGTCTAAGGTTGAGAGCCTGGCTCTGACACCTGACGCTTCGCCCGGCAGTAAACCGGCTAGACGATGGTTCAGGCTACGGCGTCACCCTATCCATGCCTCTTGTTTGCCTCGTTGCCACAGGCTCAGATTAGGTACTAGGCCGCCCCTGGTTTAGCGCGGGTTGTTGGTTTGATCAGCCCTGGGTTGCCCCAGTCATGAATAGTTTTAGGAATCAGTCGCTACATGGAACTCTCGATCGCGGCCTTAATGGCAAGCTTTGCCAAAGAAAAGACCCACACCCTTAAGGCTCTGGAGAAAAAGCTGCACTGCAACGACGATGTCAGTCAGCGAGATCTCCAGATCGCTGTCGATGCCCTAGAACGCATTGGGGTATTGGTGAAAGAGCGGGGCAAGTACCGCCGCGAACTGGCCGAGGATGTGATTGAAGGCAAGCTGCGCTGTTCCAGCAAAGGCTTTTGTTTTGCCATTCAAGACGAGGAGGGGGCCGACGACATCTACGTGCGCGAAAGCCAGCTCAACACCGCCTGGAACGGCGATCGCGTGCTGGTCAAGGTGACCAAGGAGGGCAGTCGTCGCCGCAGCCCCGAGGGCGAAGTCCAACTCATTCTCGAGCGGGCCAACGCCTCGGTGCTGGCTCGGGTCAAGCAGGAGGCCGAGGAGTACCGGGCCGTCCCCCTGGACGATCGCCTGCTGTTTGAGCTCGCTCTGATCGAAAATGGCGGCAGTTTGGCCGAGGCCGTCGATCAGCTGGCCCACGTCGAAATTGTCCGCTACCCCCTCGGGCAGCACCCCCCCCAGGGCCGGGTAGCCCAAATTCTCGGCAGCAACGCTGAAGCGGCCGCCGACATCGACATTGTCTACTGCAAGCACGACCTGCCCCGCAAGTTTTCTGACGCGGTGCTGGCCGCCGCCGAAGCGCTGCCCACCCGGGTGCTCAAAGCCGATCTCAAAGACCGGCTAGATCTACGCGAGGCCCTGACCGTGGCCATCGACGGCCCCAACGCCCAGGTGATCGACGACGCCTTGACCCTGGATCGTACGCCCCAGGGGCAGTGGAAGCTGGGCATTCACATTGCCGATATTTCTCACTATGTGGCAGCCCACTCGCCCATCGACCAGGAGGCCTGTAAGCGAGGCACCTCGGTGTATCTGGGGGACGAGGTGATTCCCATGCTGCCACCGCCCTTGTCTGGCCCGCTGGGATCACTGCTGGTGGGCAAAGATCGCTTGGCCATTTCGGTCCTGGTTACCCTCGACGATACCGGCGCGGTGCTGGAGTACGAAGTGCAACCCACCCTGGTGTCCGTAGACCACCAAATTTCCTATCAAGAAGCCCAGGCGGTGCTGGAGCGCGACAACTCCGACGTGATTAAGAGTTTGGGCATTAAGCCCAAGACCCTCAAGGCGCTGATTCCCGTCTACGACCTGATGGATAACCTGCTCTACCTGAGTCAGGCGATCAAGCGGCAGCGCTTGCATCGGGGCTCCTTTGAACTCAACCTGCCGGAGTACGACTTCCCCGCCGATGCGGGCGAACCCCTGGCCCACTACCGGTCGCCCAAGTTTCAGTACGACGATGAGGGGCTATTGGGGGTGATGGTGACCGCCACCAGCCTACCCTCTCGTCAGATCGTGACGGAGTGCATGCTGCTGGCCAACCAGTTGGTTGCCCAACAGCTCCAGGCCCTGGGGGTGCCCGCCATCTACCGACTGCACCGTGCCCCCGACGTGGGCGACGTGCAGGAACTGGTGAAGCTGGCCGAAAATATGGAGCTGCAGCTCGCCCTCAAGGACGAAGCCGCCCCGCAACCCAAGGACTACCAACGGTTTGTGGAGCAGTTTGCCGCCTCTGGGGCCGAGAAAATTCTCACCTACCTACTGCTAGAGACCATTCAGCCTGCGTTCTACAGCGCCCACGCCGATCTGCACTTTGGCCTGGCCCTCACCGAGGGCTACACCCACTTCACCTCCCCCTCCCGACGCTACGCCGATCTGCTGGTGCACCGCATTCTCCATGCGGTGTTTGAGTCGGGCCGCGATCGCCGCTCCACCCGCTCCAAGGACCCCGCCAACCTGCGCCATAGCTCCTGCCACGGCCAGGTCAACTGGAACGTACTGCCCCCCGAAATCCAGCACGAGCTGGAGGATGACATTCCTCGCATTGCCATTCATCTGACCGAGCGCGAGCGGCTGGCCCAGGAGGCTGAGTCCGACCTGGAGGGGCTGAAGAAGGCCGAGTTTATGCGATCGCATACCGGTGAAGTCTTCCACGGTCTGATCACTGGAGTGCAGTCCTACGGCTTCTTTGTCGAAATCGAAGAGCTCTTGGTCGAAGGCCTGGTTCACGTTAGCTCGCTCAAAGACGACTGGTACGAATACCGCGCTCGCCAGCAAAAGCTGGTGGGCCGCAAAAATCGCCAGCAGTATCGTCTAGGCGACAAAGTCGATGTCCAGGTCAAGAGCGTCGACTACTACCGCCAGCAGATCGACCTCGTCGCCGTGGGCGGCGGCAGCCAGGCCCCCGAAGATGACGAACCCAATGGCTACTCCGAAGACGACAATGGCGATCCCATTGATGGGCGAGATGATGGGCGGGATGAGAGTGAGTAGAGGGTAGGTGAGTTGGTGGAAATTCAAAATTCAAAATTCAAAACCCTCACCCCATCACCCACCCACACCTAATGCCCCCATCCCCCCCCCTCGCTCCCCCCCGTCCCCTCATCGTGGGTGTCACCGGGGCCTCGGGCCTGATCTACGCCGTGCGTACCCTCAAGCACGTGCTCAACGCCGATGGCGTCGTGGACCTCGTGGCCTCTAAGGCCTCTCAAATGGTCTGGCAGGCCGAGTCGGGCATTCACATGCCCCTCGACCCAGACAAGCAGGAGCAGTTTTGGCGCGACCGGGCGGCGGTGCCCACCGCCGGTAAGCTGCGTTGTCACCCCTGGGGCGATGTGGGGGCCACCATTGCTAGCGGTTCCTACCGGACGGTGGGGATGGTGGTCATACCTTGCAGCATGAGCACCGTGGGGCGGTTGGCGGCGGGTCTGAGTTCTGACCTGCTGGAGCGGGCGGCTGACGTACAGCTGAAGGAAGGCCGCAAGCTGGTGGTGGTGCCTCGGGAAACCCCCTTTAGCCTCATTCACCTGCGTAACCTCACCACCCTGGCAGAAGCGGGGGCTCGGATTGTGCCCGCCATTCCCGCCTGGTATCACCAGCCCCAGACCATCGACGACCTGGTTGATTTTGTGGTGGCCCGCGCCCTGGACCAGCTGGACATCGACTGTGTGCCTCTCAATCGCTGGCAGGGCCACTTGCCCCACAACTCGGCCCAAGACGCGGCCCAAGACGCGGCCCAGGATTAGTCTCGTGACTTGGCTCGCCCCTAGCACCCCTGGCCACGATAGGATGGGCAAGGTGACGTTGTAGGGCTAACTATGGCTACCGTGCGTCTAATTGTGGTCTTGCTGGGGCTGGGCATCGTGGTGCTGCTGGGGGTGCAAAATATGGCTCCCGCC
>JAIXUR010000540.1 GCA_027483425.1 Cyanobacteriota bacterium
AGCTCGGCGGGATGGGCTGGCAGTGCCGCTGCGGTGAGGCTGATAATCTTGGTAGGTAGGCGTAGGGGCTGGCTGGCTTGGAGCAGTCGCTCCTGATGCCGAATGGCCTGGGTAGCCTCGTGGCCGTTCATCCCAGGCATCTGGATATCCATAAAGATCAGGTGAGGTTGCCAGCTTTGCCAATGGTCAAGGGCGGCTTGCCCATTGGCCGCTGTTTGTACTTTAAACCCAATGTCGATGAGCAGGTTTTGTAGCAGGACTCGATGGGCCCAGTTGTCTTCAACGACCAAGATGCGGTAGTCGGGCTGGTTGGGGGCGATCGCGACGGCCCGCCGGTGTACCTCAGCCGGGGCGATCGCCGCCGCATCAACGACCTGTACCGGAATCTCAAAGCTGAAGGTTGACCCGACCTCCGGTTGGCTGCTGACAGACAGGGTGCCCCCCAAGCGTTGAACAAATTGCTGGCTAATGGATAGTCCTAGGCCCGTGCCTTCTTGGGCCAGGCGGCCACTGGTCGTTTGCACAAAGGGCTCAAAGATCCGATCGAGTTCCTCGGGGGCGATGCCAATGCCACTGTCTTCGACCTCAAACCGCAGGGAGGTAAGGGAGCGTTTGTCTACGCCCAGAAACTGATCGCCCAGGGACTCTAGCACCGCCGGGTGGCCGGGCTTGACGCGAAGGGCAACATAGCCAGCCTGGGTAAACTTAATGGCATTGCTGAGGAGATTGAGCACCACCTGGCGCAGCTTGTGGCTATCGGTACCAATGAACTGCGGCAAATCTGGGTGGCTGTGTAGGACAACGTTTAAGCCCTTAGCGACAGCTTTGAGCTGCATCATGTCCAGCAGGCCCTTAAGCAATTGGGGCAGATTAAAGTTGGTAGGTAGGTAGGTAGATTGCCCGGCTTCGATCTTTGACATTTCGAGAATGTCGTTGATCAGGGCGAGCAGGTGTTCACCGCTACGATTGATAATCTTGAGTTCTTCTAAATGTTGGCTTGACAGAGTGGTATCGCGCTGGATGAGTTGACTAAAGCCCAAAATGGCATTGAGGGGCGTCCGGAGTTCGTGGCTCATGCTGGCCAGAAAAATGCTCTTGGCCTGGCTAGCGGCCTCTGCGGCATTTTTAGCCTCTACCAATTCAGCGGTGCGTGCGACCACCCGATTTTCGAGATCGGCATTGGTTTCTCTCAAGGCTCGTTCCGCCTGTTTAAGATCGCTGATATTCCGTACCCCGACCAACAGCACGGTTCGGTTTCCTAGGGTGACCTGGCGCATCGATACGTCGGCGTCGAAGTAGGTGTTGTCGATAAAGCGTCGACCTTCCCATTCAAAGCGCAGGGCGGCTCCGGATTGGACTCGCTGCAGTTTTTCGGGGAGGCTGTCGAGGGGTGCGTTGGGGCCAGATACATCGGCGATGCTAGCCCCAATCAGCTGTGTCCGGGTCGCCCCCGAGAGCTCTAGGGCGCGATCGTTGACATCAATAATGAGGCCACCTAGGTCATGGATGTAAATGGCGTCGTAAACGTTGTTAAAAATGATGCGGAGATCCTGCTCAGACCGGGCCAGATCGGCGGTGCGTTGCTGAATGCGTTGCTCTAGCTCGGCGTTGAGCTGCTGTAGGGCTAGCTCTGCCTGTTTACGGGCGCTAATGTCTGAAAGGGTGCCGATACAGCCCAATCGGTTGCCCTGGGCGTCAACCTCGGGCACCATTTGCAGATCAAACCAAACCAAGGCTCCGTCACTATGGCGCTGCTGGATTTCACGGCGATAGGTAGCTTTGGGGGCCAAGGCCTGGGCCCACTCGGTCGATAGGCGATCGCCATCGTCGGCCTGCAGCCGGTTGATCCACTCTGTACCCCAGACCATCGCCGGGGTGCTGCCGGTCATCTCGCACCAGCGAGAGTTGACATAGATGCACTGCCCCTGGGTATCGAGCCGAAAGATGCCCACCGGCGAGCTTTCCGCCAGGGTTGAATAGCGCTGTTCGCTGTCCCGGAGGTGGGCTACGGCCTGCTGCCGTTCGGCCTCTAGGCGAGCGGCTTCTGTAATATCTCGAACAATAATCAGAACTTCATCGTCTCCCGAGGGCACAACGCGCACCTCTTCAACAACAGTGGCTTCACCGTTAAACAACTCCTGCTGATAAATCTGTAGCTCCCCGGTGGTCAGGGCCTGGCGTATATGGCCCATGCGTATGTCGGCTAAATCTAGGGATAAGCCTTGCTCGTAGATGGTGCAGCCGATCAAGTCTTGGGGGTCGCCTAAAATTCTGATGTTTTTGGCGGCCAGAAAGTCGAGGTATACCCCATCCCCCGTCATGCGAATGATCAGATCGGGTAGGGCGCTCAGCAGGGCACTGTGGTTGCGATCGCTGGCCTCAAGCGCCACCTCAGTAGCCAGAATTTCAGTAATATCCTGGGATACCCCCAGCAGTTTGACCACCTGGGTTTGGTCATTGACCATGGCTTGCCCGTGGCAGAGGGTATGGCATACGGTGCCATCGGGGCGAACGATGCGGTGGTTGATGGTGTAGGGGGTGCCCGCCGTGATGAGGGCTTGAATCGCCTGGTCTACGGCGGGCCAATCCTCTGGATGCACGAGGGAGGCAAAGCGATCAAAGGTGGGCTGCGGCCCAGCGTCATCGAGCCCATACTGGCGTAGGAGTTCTGACGACCAGACCAGTTCGCCCGTGACTAGGTCATAGTCCCACCAGCCGATCTGGGCCAATTGCTGGGTAGACCGTAGGCGAACCTGACTGAGGTGCAACGCCGCTTCCGTCTGCTTGCGATCGCCTTTCAAATACCCGCGATCGCCCATGTCATCTTGTCGCTGACGGCAGGCTGCTAATTGCTGGTGCAGTTGGCGCTGTCGCCACAGGTTGCGCAGCGTGACCCCCAGCCGTGGCCCCTGGAGCTGCGATTTGACCAGATAATCTTGGAT
>JAIXUR010000406.1 GCA_027483425.1 Cyanobacteriota bacterium
GGGGGGATCAGGGGCTGGGATCAGGGGCGATTCTCCGCAGGAGAGGCTTCGCCAGCGCGCGGTATCGCTAAATCGGCGGTATCGCCGGTAACCCCGAGACCTCAGTGGTGTGCCCTAGACTGCTGCCCTCAAACTCGGTTTGGGTCAAAAAGCGAAACACCTCCTGATACATGGGTTTCCAGTAGGCATTGCTCATATTTTGGCTGACCTCCAACGGGTCAACCATGGGATGGGGCACCAAATCTTCGCTGGGGAAGGTGTAACTGTAGTGGTGGTCGTACTGTCTAACCAACGAGGCCCGGCCCAAGGCCCGGTTAAAGCTTTGGTTCGTTTCTAGGTTGGCCGCATCCTCGTTTTCGGTCAGTATCATCAGGGTTGGCTTGGGGCGCAGGGCCGCTAGGTTCTCCTCCTTGCGCACAAAGGAGCCAAAGCGATTGGCCGCCGTAAAGCAGCCCAAGGGGAACCGTAAATCATCCCAGCCAAACTCTTTCACATCGAGGGGGCCAGCCAGGTTGACGTAGCGTTCTCGGGTTTCGCCGTACACCTCCAGCAGCGGCGCAAAGGCCACCGCCTTGGCTACCCGCTGGGCATTTTGGGCCCCCAGGGCCAGGGCCACGGCCCCCCCTACCGATAGCCCCACCGTGTAGATCGGCCCAGGCATCGCCTCTAGCTCCGCCAGCCGAGCTTGGGCATCGGTCAAGTAGGCCAGGTGAGACGACACAAAGTAGCGGTCAAAGTCGGGGTCGTTATCGCGCTCGATGGCCGCAATGATGTCGAACATGCGAGGCTCTAGCTTGCGCAGTCGAGCCATTAACCCCACCATTTGGATCGGGGAGGGGGAGGCGGCACCCTGGCTGGTCGTGGCCAGGTTGGCGAGATAGGTTTGTAGAACGGGGTCGGCGTTCACTTTTTCCCGCAGGGGAATGAGAATCTCGGGCTTGAGGTCGACCTGGGGCCAGTGGCGATCGGGAAAGCGATAGGCGTGACCCGCCAGGGTGGCCTGGTAAACATTGAAGCCATTGCGAAACAGATAGTCGGCCAGACGTGACATTTGGTGGGGTTTAGCACTGAACCCATGGAACATTAAGACCGTGCCGTTAATCGGGGTGTTAGCCCCGTGGAACAGGTAGTAGGGAAAGGCCCCGTCGCGCCGGTCGGGGCTGCTGGCGATGGTTTGAATGTGGACATCGATGCGCTGTCGCGTCTGCTGGAGCTGGTCTTGGGTGGGCAGGATGGAGCTAGCTTGCGAAGTGACCATAGATTTCGGGGGTGGGAGAGCCACTGTCAGGATAACCAGGCCAGGATAACCAGGCTGAGAAGAACTACATCGCTTCTCCCCCCGTTACCGGATAAGACATTGGTTTTAGATCGTTCCCGCTCTAGCGGTTCTTCTGGAAGGGAGGTGGATCGCGGCGAAGATTTGCCCCCCCCCGTTGTTCTCTATCTCGATCTGACCCGTGATCCCCAGGCCGGTGGGGCTGACCGGGGCAAATGGCCCCGGCCCTTGGGGCGGCACCCGTGACCAGTGTTTATAAATGTTAAATTGATAGGGCGTTGTCACTAAGCCCCCAGACATGCCCAAATCGGACGCTTCTGCCAAGAAAACCGCCGCCTCTAGTCAGGGTCGAGCGTCCAGCAATGGCAACCACCATACGGGCTTGGCCCACCACCACGCGGCCATCGACGACAATGTGATCCGCATTCGGGGGGCTCGCCAGCACAACCTGAAGAATCTAGATCTGGAGATTCCCCGTAACAAGCTGATTGTGTTTACGGGGGTATCGGGTTCCGGCAAGTCATCCCTGGCCTTTGACACCATTTTTGCCGAGGGCCAGCGCCGCTACGTGGAGTCGCTCAGCGCCTACGCCCGCCAGTTTCTGGGCCAGGTCGACAAGCCCGATGTCGATGCCATCGAGGGGCTCAGCCCGGCCATTTCCATTGACCAAAAATCCACCTCCCACAACCCCCGCTCCACCGTGGGCACGGTGACCGAAATCTACGACTACCTGCGCCTGCTCTACGGGCGGGCGGGCGATCCCCACTGCCCCCACTGCGATCGCAGCATTGCGCCCCAGAGCATCGACCAGATGATCGACCGGGTCATGGCCCTGCCCGATCGCACCCGCTTCCAACTGCTGGCGCCAGTGGTGCGGGGTAAAAAGGGCACCCACAAAAAGCTGCTCTCGAGCCTGGCCGCCGAGGGCTTTGTGCGGGTGCGGGTGAATGGGGAAATCCGGGAGCTGACCGACAACATTGAGCTGGACAAAAACCACAGCCACAACGTGGAGGTGGTGGTCGATCGCCTGGTGAAAAAAGACGGCCTGCAAGACCGCCTGGCCGACTCCCTCCGCACCTGCCTGAAGCGATCGGAGGGCATCGCCGTGATCGAGATTTTGGCCGAACAGCCCCAGACAGCAGCGGCCCCGGCCCCCGGCAGCAACGTGGTGTCGATCGCCGATCGCCTGCCCCAGGCCGCCGAGGAAGAGGGCCGCTACGGCCAACCCAAGGAGCTGGTGTTCTCCGAAAACTTTGCCTGCCCTGAGCACGGTGCGGTGATGGAGGAGCTGTCGCCCCGGCTGTTCTCCTTTAACTCCCCCTACGGGGCTTGTCCCCACTGCCACGGCCTGGGCAGTCTGCGCACCTTCTCGGCAGAGCTGGTGGTGCCCGATCCAACCCTGCCGGTGTACGCGGCGATCGCTCCCTGGTCCGAGAAAGACAACACCTACTACTTCTCCCTGCTCTACAGCGTTGGCCAGGCCTTTGGCTTCGAAATTCAAAGCCGGTGGGATCAGCTCACCCCCGAGCAGCAGCACATCGTGCTCTACGGCAGCGACGAAAAAATCTACATCGAGTCAGACTCCCGCTATGGCGATCGCAAGGGCTACCAACGCCAGTACGAAGGGGTCCTGCCCATCCTCGAGCGGCAGTATAAGGACGCCACCTCCGAGCTACACAAGCAAAAGCTCGAAAAGTACCTGATCGACCAGACCTGCGAGGTGTGCCACGGCACCCGGCTCAAGCCCGAGTCCAACGCCGTACGCATTGGCCCCCACTCGATCAGCGACCTCACCAATGTCTCTATTCGGGAGTGCCTGGCGCGCATTCGCAATCTGGTGGGGGAAGAGGGCGAGGCCCCCAAGCTCTCGGCCCGGCAGCTGCAAATTGGGGCCCTGGTGCTGCGGGAAATTCGCTCCCGCCTCCAGTTCATGATCGATGTCGGGCTCGACTACCTGACCCTGCACCGCACCGCCATGACCCTCTCCGGCGGCGAAGCCCAGCGCATTCGCCTCGCCACCCAGATCGGCTCGGGGCTCACGGGAGTGCTCTACGTGCTCGACGAGCCCAGCATTGGCCTCCACCAGCGCGACAAAGATCGCCTGCTCAACACCCTCCACCGCCTGCGGGACCTGGGCAACACCCTGATCGTGGTTGAGCACGACGAAGACACCATCCGGGCCGCCGACCACCTGGTGGACATTGGCCCAGGAGCCGGCATCCACGGGGGCGCGATCGTGGCCGAAGGGGATCTCAATACCCTGATGACCGCCCAAGACTCCCTCACCGGAGCCTACCTGTCGGGGCGGATATCGATTCCTACCCCGGTGGAACGCCGCCAGGGCAATGGGCGATCGCTGACGATCAAAAACGCCCACCGCAACAACCTGAAAAACCTGGATGTGGAGCTGCCCCTAGGAGCACTGGTGTGCATTACCGGCGTCTCGGGCTCGGGCAAATCTACCCTGATCAACGAGCTGCTCTACCCCGCCCTCCAGCACCACTTTGGCAGCAAAGTACCCTTCCCCAAGCACATGGATAAGCTCGACGGGCTGAAGGCGCTGGATAAGGTGATCGTGATCGACCAGTCACCCATTGGTCGTACGCCCCGCTCCAACCCCGCCACCTACACCGGCGTCTTCGACGTAATCCGCAATTTGTTCACCGAAACCATCGAAGCCAAGGCGCGGGGCTACAAGGCGGGGCAGTTTTCCTTCAACGTCAAGGGGGGGCGCTGCGAAGCCTGCGGCGGCCAGGGGGTGAATGTGATTGAAATGAACTTTTTGCCCGATGTCTACGTGCAGTGTGAGGTGTGCAAAGGGGCCCGCTACAACCGCGACACCCTCCAGGTCACCTATAAGGGCAAAAACATCTCCGACGTGTTAAACATGACCTCCGAAGAAGCCCTCAAATTCTTTGAGAATATTCCCCAGGCCCAGGCCCGGCTGCAAACCATGGTAGACGTGGGGCTGGGCTACATTCGCCTGGGCCAGACCGCCCCCACCCTCTCCGGCGGCGAGGCCCAGCGCATGAAGCTGGCCTCGGAGCTGGCCCGCCGATCCACCGGCAAAACCCTCTACCTGATCGACGAACCGACGACGGGGCTGTCCTTCTACGATGTGCACAAGCTGCTGGATGTGGTGCAGCGCCTGGTGGACAAGGGCAACTCCGTGCTGATGATCGAGCACAACCTAGACGTCATCCGCTGCTCAGACTGGATTGTCGATCTGGGGCCGGAGGGGGGCGATCGCGGCGGCGAGCTGATTGCCCAGGGCACCCCCGAGGAGGTGGCCCAGGTGGCCGGCTCCTACACCGGCACCTATCTGGCCAAGGTCTTAGCCCAACACCCATCCGCCCAGCCATCAGCGTCCGTCTCCTAGGACGCCCTGAAGGGTTGTCTGGGTTAGCGGTAGGCGATGACAGAGGTGCGGCGAAGCGGGAACAGCACCTTGCCGTCGATCTGAGCGGGGTAGGCCGATGCCACTCGATCGCGTAATTCAGCCCTAAAGCGATCGCGCCCCTTTCTGGGGTCGCCAGGGCCCCCAGAAAGGGGCGCAGGCCCGTGCTGGCCATCCAATCCACAATGGCGTCGCTAGAGTCCATGACGTGACTGTACTCGGTTTCCCAGATATCCAGCGCCGTGGCCTCTGGGGCCAGGGTGTCGTAGTAGAAGGCAGGCGGCTCTAGGGTTAAGGCCGTGCGAGGCGCGTCCATGCGCTCAGCAACAATCCTAGGGGCGATTGCTGCTGCCCCCCAGGGCGGCGCGCCACTCGCGCAGGCGTAGCTGGGCTTGGGCGTAGGCTTCGGTTTGGGTGGGTACAGCCTCGGCGATCGCGATCGCGCCGGTGAGGTTAGTGGCCGCCTCGGTTTCGGCCAGGCCGAGAATGTCCCAGCTCCAGCGGGTGAGGGCCTGATTGGCTTCACCCTTTTGAGGGCTGCTGTCGGGCACCTGCTGGGCCAGGCGCACCGCCTCGACCAGGGCACTAACAGTGCCCGTCTGGGCCATTTGGTAGGCCTGCTGGAGCTGTTGTTGCCCCTGCAACTGCCCGCGCCAGGTTTGAATATTGGTCTGGGCCTCGTCGTAGAGGGCGCGGCCAGGGCCAATGCGGGAGGCCACCGCCACCGCCTCAGCCAGGCGGGCCTGGGCAGCAAGCTGGCGGGCCTGGGCCAGCAGGGGGCCATCTTCGCTCCGCTGTAGATCGGCTCGCCACTGGTCGATCTGGCCTTGGGCGTCGTCGTAGAGGGCGCGGCTGGGGCCAATTTGGCGGGCCGTGGCGATCGCCCCCGCGAGGTCTCCCGACTGGGCCTGCTGCTGGGCCAGGCTGAGAATGGGCTGGTCTTCGGTGGTTTCGATCTGGTCGCGCCAGCGGTTGATTTCGGCCTCGGCGTCTTTCCAGGCGGCATTCGAGCGCGAAATTTCCTGGGCTTCGATAATGGCGGCCTGGAGGTCGGGCACGCTGCCGGGCTGGGCGACCTGGCGCGCCCACTCGAGCTGGGTACGGCCCTGCACTTCGTCTTGCCAGCGGCGCATCAGAGCCTGGGCTTTGCTGTACAGGGGGCGATCGGCCCCAATGCTCTGGAGCCGCACAATGCCACCCTCTAGTCCAGAAATGCCCCCCTGCCACGAGAGCTGGCTGGCATCGATCAGGGTGCGCATGTCGGCAATTTCGTTGCCCAGGTTCAGCGTGGTTGGAATCGCGCCTAGCATTTGGCTCGCGGCAACGGCATCGCGGTTTTCGAGGGCGGTTTCGGCCATGGCCAACAGGTCGCGACCCAGCTCCTGAATCACTCCCTGGGCCTCGTTGTAGACGGGGCTGTCGCTGGCAATGGCTTGGGCCAGGGTCAGGGCTTCCTGCAGCGCCTTGAGGGTCCGCTGGCGGGCCAGCTCCTTGGCGCGGCCCAGCTGGTTGAGGTCTTCGCGGGCGGCGGTAATCTTGCCGGTCAGCTCGTCGTACTTAACGGTTTCCCAGTGGGTGTTGCCGACATCCCGCAGCTGAATCGCCTTAGCAAAGGCCGCCTGAAACTCGAGCGCTTTGAGGTCGGCCTCGGCGGCCTGGTAGATGGTCTCGGCCTCCTGCCAGATCTGGTTCCAGTCGCTCACCCGCTGGTTGACCAGCTGGGCGGCGGTGGTGGAGTTGGGAATGCGGCGGGCCATGGCTATGGCGGCGTCCAGATCGCCCGCCTGAAAGGCGGTTTCGGCCAGATCTAGAATGTTCTCTGACCAGGTTTCGAGACGCAGGTCGATCTCGCTGCGCAGGGGGTGGTCGTCGGGTAGCGACTCGATCAGGGCGATCGCATCGAGGTAGCCCTCCAGGGTGTCTTGGTCAGCATAGGCTTCGGCGCACTGCAGCCGGGTAGTGGCCGAGGCCATGGGCCAAAAGATCGCCCGACAGTTGGGCAGGTTAGGAATCCGAAACAGGCTGATCGCCGACACCACCCCCACCCCCGTGACCGCCACCAACAGACCCACCGTCCAAACCGGCCAGGTACGGGCGAGGCGCTGCACCAGGGGCGGGCGCGGCGAGGAAGGCGCAAGGGCCAGATCATCGGTCGGATTGTCACTGGCTCGATGGCGCAGATCCGCCAGGGGGTCGTAGCGGGGGAGGGGAGTGTCCCGGGGTGGCTCGATCGGTACCTCGGTGGCCAAACCCTCCGGCGGCAGCGGGTGAGATGGCCCTGCTCCGCCGCCCGGGTAGGGCGGTCGCTCAGAGGTGTCCTGGTTTGGAGCCATGCTCGCTTTCCTCATGCCCGCTTTCTAGCTGTTGTTTGTCCGCGTCTTGATGTTCTATTTCTAAGGTTACTTCTGGAAAATAGTTTTCCAGATGGTGGGCAGTGCCCACCCTACAATGGCTACCGTCGCGAGCTTAAAATTGGGATCTTCGTTTCCTATCAAAATCTCCTAGCGGTTACGCGTCTCGAATGCTCTGCCACACGGCCCTCAGGGAACGCTCCCCTGCCCGCAGCGGCCAGATGGCACGGCCGCCAAGGATGCAGTGAAAGTCAGCCCTAGTATAGCCAGGTCGGGGGTAAAC